>JAATEW010000029.1 GCA_015655535.1 Hyphomicrobiales bacterium
GCTTTGAAAATCTTTGGCGGTGCGGGTTTACGAGACCTTGCGCCGCCATTTTTTTTTCGAAAGACGCATCCTTCGATTGAACACAGAAGCGTGCGGTAAATCAGGGTCGGCCGCAACACCCGCGATCGGTTTTCAGCAGGTTTTTACACGTTGCTGATGCGATACAGGCTATCAGGCCGGATCATCCCCACGGCATGGCGTGGGTGAAATGATAGATGTGGCGAACGATTTTCACTCCGTCGAGATACTGAAACTCGCCCTCTGTAGCTCAGACAAAATCCACGAGATTTAGTGCCATTTGGCCCGCTAAAACCTATTGTTCGCGGCGCCGTTTAGACCTGATAGGGGCGACATGCCCGCTGACATAGACGCTGACACGCCACTCCGCCTCGCTGAGGCCGCGCACATCAAATTCCCGACTGGCAATATGACCGTGTCCGGTCTTCGAAAAGAAGCGCGCCGAGGTCATCTTGCTATTTCGCGCATGGCTGGAAAGGATTACACTACGATCAGTGCAATCGACGAGATGATGCGAGTATGTCAGCTCCAAAAGGAATCCGACTCTGGCTCCGGCCGGCGCGCGAAGGCCACGCGGCGACCTGGATCATCCGTGACGGATCGCGTCAGATCAGCACGGGATGCTTTGGAGCAGAGATTGAAGCCGCCAACGAAGCCCTCGGCGAATATATAAAAAGGCAATACAAGCCGGAGCGAGCCAGCGACAAAGACCCATCGCAGATTCCAGTTGCCGATATTCTGCTCCTCTATTTGGATGAAAAAGTCGGCCCAGAACCGGACAAATCCGATCCGCAAGATGAGAAGATTCGCGGGCGCGCGCGCAAGCTGTCGGCGTTCTTCGGTGGGACAGTCCTGTCAGACATCAACAAGGCGAAATGCAAAGAGTATGTCGCCGAGCGCATGCGCGAACAAACCGCGGCAGAGAATGAGCGCGTCAAGAAATCTGGCAAGACACCGAGAAAGATCACAGCGGCGGCGGCCCGGCGCGAGCTGGAGGATCTCCGCGCCGCGATCAATCACTTTTTCAGCGATGATTTGATTCCGCCGAAGGTGAATATCTGGCTGCCGGACAAATCCGATCCGCGCGAGCGTTGGCTGACAGAGTCCGAGGCGGCGAAGTGGCTATGGACAGCTTGGCGCAAGACGCAGGCGATGCCGAAAGGTGGCCGACGCTACGTCTCCCGCCATATCGCCAAGTTTGCCCTGGTAGGGCTTTATACGGGCACGCGTGCCGCGGCGATCTGCGGCGCGGCGATCCGGCCGACTGTCGGCCGCGGCTATGTCGATTTGGAGCGCGGTGTCTTCTACCGCCGGCCGCCTGGCACCAAGGAAAGCAGCAAGCGGCAGCCATCCGTCAAGCTGCCCGACAAGCTCCTCGCCCATATTCGCCGGTGGGCTCGCCTCGGGCTTTGCGAGAACTGCGTCGTCGAGTGGGAGGGTGAGCCAGTCAAACGCGTGTCAAAAGGCTTCAGGGCCGTCTCTGTCGCCGCGGGGTTGCATGATGTCACACCGCACACGCTACGCCACACGGCCATTTCATGGGCGCTCCAGCGCGGCACGAAGCGGTTCGACGTTGCCGACTATTTCGGTGTGAGCGAGAAAGTGATAGAGCGCACCTATGGCCATCACGACCCCGAGCACCACGCTGAGGTGACGATGCGTATGGACCGGCGCCACAAGTCAAAAACCGCACCTGTGGCGCAACCTGTGGCGGAAACGAAAACGAGATTGAAAAAGACGGCAGAATAGAGTTTAATATCAAGTAGTTAGGGCGGTTAGCTCAGTTGGTAGAGCATCTCGTTTACACCGAGAGGGTCGGCGGTTCGAGCCCGTCACCGCCCACCATTTGACTAAAACGGATGTTGACACGATCCTTGCCCTCAAGCCTTTGGATCGGGCCGCAAGCGTGAAAAACCTATGCTGAGATGCGCGCACATCGCGTCAGGAGGCGTTGACGACATCATGCTATTCGTAAGATCGCCGATCATGATATCGAAGCAATGGCTTCAAATCGTCCTGTCCGCTCTTCGCCTGACGGTAGTGGGCCTTTTGGCTGGCGTCGCCGCAGTTTCGCTCCTCGCCGTGACGCCGGCTTTGGCCGACGAAGACATGTCATTTCGCATCGTAAGCCTCGGCAACACGGGGCAGCAGGTGATCGCGGCTGAAGGTCAGATCACCGATGCGACGCCGCAGGTTTTTCGCGAATTCGTCCGCGAGCACTACGAGCGCCCCAGTCTGCACGCGATCGTTTTGATCGATTCCTACGGCGGCAAGGTCCTGGCCTCGATGGAGCTTGGCAAAATCTTCCGGCAGCTCGGCGCGGCCGTCATCGTCGGTCAGCCTGCCTCGGGAGCGGTCGCCGGCGGCCGTTGCTTCTCGGCCTGCGTCTACGCTTTGATCGGCGGCAAGAAGCGGGTGATCCCGCCGCAAAGCCAGGCCGGCATTCATCGCATGGTCGCTTATGGCGGCGGCTATGATTCGCAGTTTGGCGGCACTGCCACCATGCGGCTCGACAATGGAACGGTCGCAGGCGCTTTGTCTCGCTATACGTCGTCGATGGGCGTCAATCCGGGGATCATCAGCTTGGCTGAACATATACCGCCGGGCGCGTTGCATTTTCTGTCGCGCTCCGAAATCGCGCGCTGGAGTCTCGCCGTATCGCAGCTTTAGATGCTGTCTCGAAAAAGCGCATCGCCTTTAAAAGGGACATGCTCCGCGGTTTATTTTGACGCATGACACATCCCGCACATCACGTCGAAATGAGCGCGCCGGCCGGCGCGTTAAGGCTTGGCAACGACCTGCCCTTGGTGCTGATCGCCGGTCCCTGCCAGATGGAATCGCGCGATCATGCGCTCGAATGCGCCGCGGCTTTGGTCGAAGCCGCGAAGGCTCAGGGCATTGGCCTCATTTTCAAGACATCTTTCGATAAGGCCAACCGCACATCGGTCGATGGTGCGCGTGGGCTTGGCCTTGAACATTCTTTGCCGGTTTTCGCCGAGATCCGAGCAAAGTTCGGCATCCCCGTCCTGACCGATGTTCACAGCGAAGCGCAATGCGCCATCCTGGCTGAGGCCGTCGATATTCTGCAAATTCCGTCCTTGCTGTCACGGCAGACCGATCTTCTTTTGGCAGCCGGAAAAACCGGCGCCGTGGTGAATATCAAGAAGGGTCAGTTCCTGGCGCCATGGGACATGGCGCATGCCGCCGCGAAGGTGGCGAGCACTGGCAATACCCGCATTCTCCTGACCGAACGCGGCACGAGCTTCGGCTATAACGCGCTCGTCTCCGACATGCGCGGCCTTCCGATCATGGCCGCGACGGGCTATCCGCTTATCTTCGATGCGACGCATTCGGTGCAGCAGCCGGGCGGGCAGGGTGCGGCCTCCGGCGGCGATCGTGCGATGATCCCGGTTCTCGCACGGGCGGCGGTCGCCGTCGGCATCGCCGGCATTTTCGTCGAGACGCATCCAGATCCCGATCATGCGCCCTCCGACGGCCCGAGCATGCTGCCTTTGAAAGCCATGCCGGAACTCATCGAAACGCTGCTTGCCTTTGATCGTATCGCCAAGGCGCGGCCCTTGCCGCCTCTGGCATGATGGAGCATTTGCCAAAAGCCCGTTTGTGGGAAACGATAGGCCCATGGTCGGCAATATCATCAAAGCCCTGAACGCACCGGAGGCACCGGCGGAAACGCGCGCGCAGGACGTGCGAAACGCGCTTCGCGTCACCGCGCTCGAACTCGACGGCCTCGCGGCGCTTCGCGCGGCGCTTGAGGGCGATCTTGGTCTGCGTCTGAGCCAGGTCGTCGATCTTCTCCATCACTCGTCCGGTCGCCTCATCATCACCGGCATGGGCAAATCCGGGCATATCGGCCGCAAGCTCGCGGCAACCTTCGCCTCGACGGGCATGCCCGCGCATTTCGTCCATCCAGCCGATGCGAGCCATGGCGATCTTGGCATCATCCGCGGCGAGGATGTCGTGATGGCACTGTCTTGGTCGGGCGAGTCGGCCGAACTCTCGGATATTGTCGCCTATACGCGCCGCTATCATGTACCGCTGATTGCGATCACGGCGCGGGCCGACAGCGCGCTGGGCCGCGCCGCGGATATCGTGCTTATCCTGCCGGAAATGCCCGAAGCCTGCCCGCATGGACTGGCGCCGACAACATCGACGACGGCTGAACTCGTTCTCGGCGACGCGCTGGCCATCTGCCTTTTGTCGCGTCGCAATTTTACGTCACAGGATTTCCGGCAATTGCATCCGTGCGGGACATTGGGCGTGAGGCTGCGTCAGGTCCGCGACCTGATGCACGCGGGCAAGGATGTGCCGCTCGTGCCGCGCGACAGCCTGCTGACGGCGGCGATTTTCGAAATGACGTCGAAGCGATTTGGGGTCACCGGCATTGTCGATGAGAAAGGCGCTTTGATAGGCGTGTTGAGCGACGGCGATTTGCGCCGCGCCTTCGAGGCGGGCTTCTACGATAGGCCCGCGACAGACGTCATGAGCCGCGACCCGAAGACGATTGCGCCCGAGGCCTTGGCGGAGCAAGCGCTGGGGCGTCTCAATGCTCTGCGCATCACCTGTCTTTTCGTGATCGAAGATGGCAAGCCCACCGGCATCATCACGGTGCATGATCTTTTGCAGGCGGGTGTGACGTGATTGAACATCCAGGCAACACGGATGGGAGTCGTGCCTGGATGCGCGGATCAAGTCCGCGCATGACGCTCATACTCAAGGCGCAATGCGCCCGTCCTTGAGCGCGTCCGGCGTATAACAAAAGACGATGTTGGGATCGGGCTGTTCGATCCGTTCGGGCTTGTCCTTATATTCGAGGTTGCACAACAGGTCGCGGATCACATTGAGACGGGCTTTGTGTTTGTCGTCGGCGTGGACGACATGCCAAGGTGTGGCCTCCGTATGCGTGCGTGCAAACATGATGTTGCGCGCTTCGCTGTAGTCGTCCCATTCCTTCTGAGCAGCCTGATCGATCGGGCTGATCTTCCATTGCGTCAGCGGGTCCTGGCTGCGATCCTTCAGACGCTTTTTTTGCTCGTCCTTTGAGATGTCGAGATAATATTTGAGGACTTTGATCCCTGCGTGAAGCAGGAGATTTTCGAAGACGGGGGCGTCTTCGAGAAAGGTTTCGGTTTCCGCTTTCGTGCAAAAGCCCATCACGCGTTCGACGCCGGCGCGATTGTACCAGCTCCGGTTGAAGAGGATCATCTCCTGCGCCGCCGGCAAATAGTGCGCGTAGCGTTGAAAATACCATGACGTTACATCGCGATCGGAAGGCTTGCCCAAAGCGATAACGCGCACTTCGCGCGGCGACAGATGTTCGATGACGCGTTTGATGGTTCCGTCTTTGCCGGCCGCGTCGCGGCCTTCGAACAGGACGACGATCTTTTCATTATATTTGATGATGTGCTTTTGCAGCTTCACGAGTTCGACTTGCAGCTTGTAGAGTTCGGACTCATAGGCATGTTTATCGAGAGGCGCCGAGGCGTCGGCGATCTTTTGCTTATGACCCATTTCGCTCTCCTTCTATGAAGTTTCGCCGCACTCCATCCGACGCATAATCTTATCCGAAGTTTTCGGGACTATGCACCCAATCGATCCATCAACCATTCGAGCGTCGCGTCGCGAATGCCAAGCTCGCGCAAGTGAGCTTGTGTATTGCGAACATAATCCGGATTGGCGCCGGATACGCCTACGCCTTGGCTCACGAGACGCATGAGTTCCGCACGTTCGAGCGCGCCCGCATATTGCTCATGCCTCGGGTCGGCGATATAGCAGACCGCCTTGATGCTGCGCCTATCGGCAAGCGTCGCGGCAAGCGTGCATTCGAGATAGACGTCGGTCACTTGCTCGCGTGATCGCAGATAGGCAAGCGTTTCGTCCGCTGCCTCGGCAGCGACGCGAAAGGCGATGCCTTTGCACGATCCGCCGCGCTTCAGTCCGAGGACGAGACCAGGCCGGTCGCGTGTGCCGCGATGGACATGAGAATAGACGCAAAGCGCCCGATGATAGCCACGCAAAAGCGCGACTTGGCTCTCAATGAAGGCAAAATCCGGCCGCCACATCAGCGAGCCATAGCCGAATATCCAGAGATCTTCCGCCGCCAGCACTTTCGTTTCCCGATTCCTTCGCATTATAAACGCCATAATAGGGATAGAAAGATCCCCGCCGGAGACAAGACCATGCAGGCGAATGGCCAAATCAGTCTTAAGGGGCGCCCCATATCCAGATTTTCATCCTCCGTTTCCGTCATTATTTTGGCGATTACTCTAGCGGTCCTCATCGGTGGCTGGTCCCTATTCTGGTTCCTGGCGGCGCAACAGACCGAGTCCTTGCTTGAGGCCTGGACGAAACGCGAAAAATCCGTCGACCGCGTCTGGACCTGTCCCGACCGGCGGATCGGCGGCTATCCGTTCCAAATCGAGATCATCTGCGAGAAGCCGGGCTTTTCCGGCGAGATCGTCGGCCGGCAATTGACGCGCGACGTCAGTGCGTTTCATGCGACGGCCTCCCTGTTCCATCCGGATCGGGTCGAAGTGCTGGCGGCGCCGCCATTCGAATTGCGCAGCGCGGATGGAGACGGCGAAATCAATCTGCAATGGAATACCATGCGCGTGCGGCTCGACGGTCTGCCGCAGGATGTCGATTCTGTCTCGGTCGACGGGTCGGACGTGTCCTTGCGCGGCGGCCTCAAAGGGTTCGGCGCTTTGGCAGGCCGCGCGGGAACGCTCAGCAGCGTAATCTCCATCGTGCCGGAACATCGCGCCGACGATGTCTATAGCTTCCATCTCGCCCTCGACGATGCCTCCGTCCCTGCGCTCGATGCGCTGCTTGGTTCGGCGCCGCCCGATTCGATCAAGTTCGATGGCACGGTGACGAAAGCCAATTTCGGTGCGGCGGGAACATTGGCCGAGCGGCTCGAACATTGGCGGCTCGCAGGCGGCCGTCTCGATTTCAGCGAAGCCAGCGTCACGCGCGGCGCGACGCGGCTCGCAGCAAAGGGTGCGCTTCAAATCGATGATCAGCACAGGCCGCAAGGCCAGTTCGCCGCGGAATTCGCGGGCGCCGAGCCGCTTTTGAAGCGCTATGGCGTCAATCCTTCGCTTGTCGCCGCAGGCTCGCTGCTCAACGCGCTTCTCGGCGGGAAGCCGAACGGGAATGGGGCTTCGGCGGATGGCCCGCCGGCGTTGCGCCTGCCCGTGACGTTGCAATCGGGACTCGTCACGATCGGTCCGGTCAGGACTTCGATCGCTGTGCCGGCACTCTATTAAGTCTTTGCATCGGGATGCGGGCGTCCGAAATCGGGCGCCGGCGTCTCCTGGCCTTCGGCGATAATGCTGCGTCGGATCGCCCGCGTACGGGTGAAGAGATCGAAGAGCCCTTGTCCGTCCGCGTTGCGGATCATGCGCTGCAAGGCTGTAAGGTCTTCGCTGAAACGCCCGAGCATTTCGAGCACAGCCTCTTTATTGTTGAGAAAGACGTCGCGCCACATGGTCGGATCGGAGGCTGCGATGCGGGTGAAATCGCGAAAGCCGCCGGCCGAGAATTTAATGACTTCCGATTGCGTGACGGCTTCGAGATCGGCCGCCGTGCCGACGATATTATAGGCGATCAGATGCGGCACATGGCTCGTGATCGCAAGCACGAGATCATGATGCGCCGGGCCCATGATTTCGACATTGGCGCCGGCGGCTTTCCAGAAATCGGTGAGCTTTGCCACCGCGTCGGGATCCGAGCCCTCGGGTGGCGTCAGGATGCACCAGCGGTCGAGAAACAAGGTCGCAAAGCCCGCGTCGGGGCCGGATTGTTCGGTGCCCGCGACGGGATGCGCGGGCACGAGATGAACGCCTTTTTGAACATGCGGCGCGAGCGCGGCGATGACCGCGCTTTTGACCGAACCGACATCGGAGAGGATTGCGCCAGACCGCAAATGCGGGCCGATGGCTGCGCCGACGGTCCCCATCGCGCCGACCGGCACGCAAAGAATGACGAGATCGGCGCCGGCGACCGCGGCCTCGGCGCTGTCGGCCACGATATCGGCGAGCTTCAACTCTCTGGCTCTGGCGCGTACCTCGGGCGACAGATCGCTCGCGACGATCACGCGTGCGAGCCCCTTGCGGCGGCAGACATGCGCGAGCGAAGAACCAATGAGCCCAAGCCCGATAATGGCGATGCGTTCGAACAAGGGCTCTTGGAGCGGAGCTCCAAGTTCGCCCGCAAGACCGTCAGGCACTGTGATGACCTTCGGTCTTTAGGAATGCTGCGAGCGTATCGACGACCAGACGATTGGCCTCTTCGAGACCGACGGTCAGCCGCAGACATTGCGGCAGGCCATAGGCCGAGACTTCGCGCAAAATGAGTCCATGGCTCGTGAGATAGGCGTCGGCGGCGCGCGTGTGTGCCTCATTCTCGAAATGGATGAGCAGAAAATTGGCGGCGCTCGGCGTGACGGGGAGGCCGAGGTCGGTGATTTCCCGCTCGAGCCATGTGAGCCAGGCCTCGTTATGCGCCATGGCCTGGTCGACATGATCCGTATCGGCCAAGGCGGCTATGCCGACCTCTTGCGCGACGCTGCTGACATTGAACGGACCACGGATGCGGTTGATCGCATCGCAGACATGCAAAGGCGCATAGCACCAGCCAAGCCGCAGGCCGGCGAGGCCATAGATCTTCGAGAATGTACGCGTCATGACGACATTCTCGCTGGCCAGCGCGATTTCCAGGCCGGGCGAATAATCATTGTGGGTCACATATTCAGCGTAAGCCGCATCGACGATGAGAAGGACGTGGCGCGGCAGCGCGGCGGCGAGCCGTTTGAGTTCGGAAAAGGGCAGGTAGGTGCCGGTCGGGTTGTTGGGATTCGCCAGGAAGACGATTTTCGTCTTCGGCGTTACCTCGGCGAGAATCTCGTCGACATCGGCCGTGAAGCTTTTTTCCTGCGCGACGACGGGAACACCGCCCGCCGCGAGGATCGCGATGCGATAGATCAGAAATCCGTGCCGCGTGAAGATACCTTCGTCACCCGGCTCGATGAAGGCGGAGGCGATCAGCGAGATCAATTCGTCCGATCCGGCGCCGCAGACAATGCGGGCCGGGTTCAGTCCGTAACGCGCGGCAAGCGCTTCGCGCAACGCCGTTGCCTGACCGTCGGGATAGATCTCGAGACGGTCCACCTGTTTGCGGTACGCCTCTTTGGCAAGCGGAGACGGGCCGAAGGGCGTCTCGTTGGAGGAGAGCTTGAAAGCCTTTGCCGTACCGGGCGCCGCGCTTTTGCCGGGTCTATAGGGATCGATCGCGGTAACGCCCGCATGCGGGCGCGGACGGGTGGGGCTCTCCGATGATTTCATGTCGTCAAACTCCGAACGTGCAACGATTATCTACAATCAACAAAAAAGCTTTCATTGCGCGGCCTCGCACCGCCCTAAAGCGAGATCGAAGCGCGCTGCGTGGCTGCCGATCTCGACACTCTGTGCATCGATGCCGTGTTCGTGAAGCGCTTTGCGCAAGCGTTCGTCGATCGCATCGTTCTGAGCGGTTGCGCCATCTTGGCGTGAGGCCGCCAGCATCAAGGAGACCCTACCGTCGGTCTCGCTCTTGTCGAGAATTTCGATGTTTTGCTCCGCGAGGCGGCCAGGCAAATCGTCCTGCCATCGATCGAACGTGACGCTGAGGATGACGACATCCCGCGCCGTGGCTTCGGCCGGCGGCGTGGCCACCACAAAGAGCGGCAGACCCGCTGGATGATCGGGACGTTCGACGAAGGGCAGGCGCGCGATGATCTTCGGCGCGTCCGCTGCCGCGAGTTCCGCCCACCAGGGACCGGCCGAAGGCCCTGCTTCAACGCGCACGAGACCGAGGTCGCCTTTCGACGCCTTTACGGCCGCGATGACCGAAGCGACGTCGGGATGGGGGTGGAAAGGCACGGTAAAGCCGAAATGAAACCGGCAGCAATCGCGCATCACGGCATCGCCGCCGGACACGTCGGCATGGACCACATAATTCGACTGAACAAAGGTGAACGTCGAAATGATGATTCGCCAGATGGTTTCGACCGTGTCGAGCGGCAGCAACCCCTGGTGGCGCTCGACGAGCCTGCGCATCATGTCGGCTTCGCGGCTTGGCCGGAAAGCCGAACCGCCACCTTGCTTGCCTTTGACATGGATGAGGCGATCGATGATCTCGCCGCGCTCCATCAGGAGGCGGTGCATTGCCTGGTCGATACGGTCGATCTCCTCGCGAAGATCGGCCAGAGTCTCACCGGTCGAGGGCTTGAGCATGACGGCCCGTTTCAAGTTGCATCATGGGCCGAGTTTTAGCGGGGCCTTCTCAACAAGGCAAAGAAAACCCGGAATTTAGGGTAATTCGCCGTGCCAGAGCGGGATGAGCAAAAGTGTTAAGCGGTTTTGCGCCCGCATCCCGCTCTAAACCATTAGAATCGACCAC
>JAATEW010000198.1 GCA_015655535.1 Hyphomicrobiales bacterium
AACTGGTTGCCGGGCAGCCGGTCCGCACGGATGAACTCGTGATCTCGCTTCGCAATTTCATTCGCAAAGCGCTCGACCTCGATCCGATCCCGGTTGACCTTGCGATTCCGATGCAGGGTCCCGCGCGGCCATCGAGTTCTGCCACGCGCGGCAAAGCTGAACGCGGGAAAGAGGAGTCCCGGCAAGCCGGCGGAGGCGGCGGCATGGGGATGGGAGGTGGTATGGGCGTGGGACTTGGACTCGGTGGCGATGCTGATGATCCGTCCTCATCGGATCATCACTCGTAGAGTGAAGCCGGGCGGGAAGCCAAATCAAACACGGTATCAGCGTAAAAATAGTTCCGTATTACGGAAGGTGATCGGCTTCCGACTGGACATGTTCGCGGCACCTATCGAAGATGACGTGAATGATCGCATCGGGGGAGCTTGCGATAAATGCTTCATCAAGCTCGCGTGTTCTTTGTTTTTGCACTGATCTTCGACTTCTGTCTGAACGCTACGGCAGCCGAAAACGTGCTCGGGGAGCTGATGGCGATCAGCAAGGCCTGTAGCCAGGACGTTCAAACTCTGTGCAGCGGTGCGCCTCCTGGCGGTGGCCGAGCAATCCGCTGCCTGGGATCAAATATCATGAGCGTCTCCGAGCCATGCAGAAAGACCATGGAAATGGCGATGAACGATCTTTGCGGGGCAGATCTCGCGCGGCTGTGTCCGGGTCATTCAGTCGAGGATCCGTCAGCCGTCAATTGTCTGCATGAACACCGGGCGGAATTGAAAGGATCATGCAAGGCAGCCTCGGATCGGGTCAACCAGAAGAATTAGCATTTCCGCGCATTGCGTCTCTTCAGCATCGAGCGGTAATTCGCTTGCGCGGTTATGAAAGGTGACCTGTCAGACGATAGGGGCAAAATTTTCGTATAGCTCTCTACGATGGCTCCAGTCGATCGCGCGGCCACCCTAGTGCGCTTGCAGCGGGTGAACGGCAAGGAGGGTGAGGACCTGACCGATTCTCTACTTGTCATCTCCAGCATCGATTTTGTTCGCGGTATTCGAAACCCTGCTTATAAACTCTTCTGCGTCGTCCCTAACGAGCGCATAAGGTGGATCAAGCTCACGAAGATGATATTCGGCTTCTACATCGTGCAGCTGAGTGATGATCGAGTCGAAAGATGAGGATCGGGCTAGTTCGCGGAAAATCTCGACGAAAAGATTTTTCAGGTCGTCCTGATTCAGATTTCCGTACGTACGTCCACGCCCTACGTAATCGTCGATCTTTTCGATCGATTTGGCGCCATCGCCGCTCATGATGAGTCCATTTAGCATACAGTCAGAAAACGCAGCTCATCTTTCCCGTCATAATCGTTGGGTTGAAGCAACGGGGCTTTGTCCCGCTGAAAGGAGCTTAAGTCATGCCAAGTTATGCATAAGGCGTGCAAAATCGGATATCCGGAACAGGGTCGGCGCCTTGAGCATTTCACAGCGAATTCGCTCCGGACTTTTCCACATGCGGCGAATGCGGTAATTTTGTCCTTTCTGTCTTCGCCAATAAAGATACCGCGGGCTCGCAGGCGTTCATTTTAGCTGCCATCGATTGATGTCTGCGCGCCAAACCTTGTCGAAGGAGCATCATGGAAACGGCACTCGAACGTATTCGCGCGAAGATTACGGAATTGGAAGAGAAACTCGCCAATCTTCATATTGCCGAGCGCGAGCTTCAGGAACTCGGCGAAGCTTCGGCGCCGAAAACGCGCTTTGCACCCCCGTCGGCGGTCGCAGGACAATCTGACTCGACGCATGAGGCGGGCTCTCAGCAAACGATCGGCGCCACAATCACGGATGTATTGAGGGAACACGGAAGTCTTTCTGTTAAAGCGATTGGCACGCAAATCGCGGCCATGGGCCGCGATATAAACAATCGTGCGATATCATTCTCACTTCAGGCGATGAAGAAACGTGGGCTCGTTAAAAGCGCTGACGGTGAGTGGACGCTGGCGAAAGGCCGCTCGAAACGCGCTCGATAGGACCGCGATCGAGTAGGTTTCAACCACTCTTGAAACGAGCGAGGGCGTCCTGGAGTTTGTAATCATGCGATCCTCTGCCGCGGTATCCAGTCCAATCTGGGTCTGATCTGAATTTTCGACGGTTGCTTGCATCGTCCTTTTCGTTCGAGGCCTGCGCTTGTCTTGAAGGGGAGGCCTTGCATCCTGGGCAATCTTCCGAAGTCTTCGCGCGGATGACCCGCTGATGACCTATGAGCAGTCCCTTCCGCACGAAGTGACGACGCGAGCGCCACATCCCACTCAGAATCGACGCATGTTTGTTAGGAAGTCGGGCGACAGCAATCAGCGGCGGCGCGAGGTTCTGCATCCATGGATTGCATGTATGCCCGTGCGGATAACAGAGAGCACGCAGCCGGTGCGCCTGCCAATTTCGGATCAGTCGAACACTGGCATTTACAAATCATCCACAGATGATTGGAGACCGCAAAAGCGCTCTTGCGGTGATACCCAAGCCCGTTTGAGCTTTGCATTTAAACATGTAAGTCATTGAAATAATGGCTGGGGCGGGAGGATTCGAACCTCCGCATGGCGGAATCAAAATCCGCTGCCTTACCGCTTGGCGACGCCCCAATTGCAGCTATAGAACAAGGCTATTCGCCCATATCGGCCGCGCGGGACGCAGCCCTTCCACGTTCGCGGATGCGGCGTGAATCGGATATCGCAGAGTTCCTAAAGCCGGGCGGACCATAATGCGCCGCCGCATGGGCTGCAACCGTTTCGTCGGCCGCCATTTTGCGCGATTTCGTTACGCGACACCCTGTCCGATTGAATCCGCGCCGCGCAAGGCGTCGAAACATAATTGGCGCGCCTGGTGGATCTCGCACAGTCCGGCCTTGTCGGTCCGCCAAGGGACGGCTATAAGACGCGTCTTGACCAGGGGCAGCCGAGCGGATTTCGGCGGCATTGTCGGAGTGTAGCGCAGCCTGGTAGCGCACCTCGTTCGGGACGAGGGGGTCGGAGGTTCGAATCCTCTCACTCCGACCATTTTGCGTTTCTTGTCGCTTGTCGCGCTCATTTTGATTGAAAAAGACAAAAATGTCGCGCAGCGTGGCTTTCAAGCTTGTCCTGACCGGGAAGGCTGCTTTTCCCGCCGGATGCGGTGATAAAGAGCCTCAGTTCCGCCCAAGCACTTAACCGTCAATTATCCATCCCCCGCTTCGGGCAGGCTCCACGCCGGCTAATTGCGGGATTTAAGTGCAGCTTGATGAGTAGATTTACCTATTTGCAACGGATCAGCGCCAATCTCCCGGTGTTACGTTACCCATTGGAAGCGCGCCGCGACTTCCGCATCCGGAGTAAGTCAATGAAGAACCTCTTGTCCCGCTTTTCGCAGGACCAATCCGGCGCGACTGCCATCGAATATGGCCTGATCGCTGGTTTGATTTCTGTCGTCATCATCGCCACGATCACGACTGTCGGCACCAAGCTTTCGGCGAAGTTCAACGCCATCGCCAACAATCTCACCTAAGAGAGTGTCATTGGGGGTTGGCTCCCGATCTTCAACAAAAAGCCGCCCGTGGGCGGCTTTTTTGCTTCGAGCGAGTGGCGAATGATACGCGCCTTTCAGGCCGCTCAACCCACGCGGCGGTTTACTTGGCGATGAGATCGCTCGAAGCCGGCTTTGGTCCGGCCGGAGGCTCGGTCTGGAAAGACGGATCGAAGATGAGTTCGCCGTAGGGGTTGGAGCTTGCCTTGGTATAGGCCGAACTGCGGCCGGTCACGAGACCGCCGGAAGAGGCGTTGGCCATTTTCGCGAGCGTTGCCGCGTTTTGAGCCACGAGGGGCCCCGGCACATGGGTTCTTTCATCGACAATGGCGATCACTGCGACGAAGAGACACCAAATGCCTATCGCCAGGAATTCCGGCCAATGTTTCATGAAAAGATCCTCCAACGCCCCTCGCCAGCGCCGACGCTCGCGAAGTTGAAACGCTCAAAGCCGGATTAGGTTTCACGCCGACCGGCGGAAACTTCTGGAGATGCCTAACAGAGTCGCTGGTTTCGGCAGCCACGAACGCGGCGTCATGCAACCAAATGGCTCCGGCCGCGTTAATTTGATGCTTACTCTGTTCTGTTCTTCGCGATGCCTATGCCCCGCCGGTTCTGACCCTTGGGGCGTTTTGTTAGGAGTCTTGGACGACCTTAGGCGCGGGGCAGAAATTGAAACGGGCAATCCAACGTGGGGGACTTTTATGATGAAGCGCAAATCTTATCTTTTGGCGATTGTGGCCTTTGGTGTTTTGGCGACGGCGGGCGCCAGCGCGCAGGATCTGCGCCAGCGTGAGACCGAGGCCTGCATGGGCGATGCGTTTCGTCTCTGCAGCGATGCGATCCCGGACGAAGCGCGCGTCACGGCTTGCATGAACGCCAAACGCGCTCAGCTCAACTCGGGCTGCCGCGCCTTCTTCACCGACGCGAGTGCCACAGGCGACGAGATTTCCCCCAAGGCCAGCAAGGCGAGCCGCAGGGTTCAGGCCGTGTCGGTCCGATAGGGCGGGGGCGCTTTATCCATCCTACACATGCCTTAGAATGATTTGCCCCGCCAGCACCCACTGGCGGGGTTTTGTTTTGCCGCAATCAACAAAGCCTGCGCGCAAAAAGCCCGCCAGCGGGGACTGGCGGGCCAAGTGGGGGCTGACACCAAGAAAATCAGCGCTGTCTTTTCGGTTGAAATGAAACATGGCTCAACCCTCAAACTGGGTAGGACCAAAAAAAGAAAATGACTCTTGTCCGGCCAACCGCTTCGCCGCGAGGCAAAGGCATGACAATGCGCGAACGCCGCGGATTATGCGGGGTGGTTTCTTGAATTTGTAACTTTTATCCTGTCTGTGGCGAATGCTCTTTGACCTTGAAGAGGCGGCCATGAAGCTCAAACGATCGACGCTCGGTGTTTTCGCAGGCGTTGCTGCGATTATTGGCGGGTTCGCCTTGGCGGGAGGCGAGGATCAGAGAAACCTCTTCGCCGACCAGGGCCGCGAGTGGACTCCGGAATTGCGCGCCGCGCTCTATGTGCAGGATCAAGGATCTCAGCTCATTCCGCTGGCCTGGCTCAAAGCCTTGAAGCAGGCAGACGGCAAGCCCTTCACCGCGGGCGCGCTGGCCCGCTACGGCTATCTGCCGAACCCGCAAGGCGCGCCTGCCGAAGACTTTCCGGTCGGATTCTCATTGGCGGATTCGCAACAAGGGCCGATGGTCGGCATGACCTGCGCGGCCTGCCACACGCGCGAGATCAAGGTGGGCGCCGTCTCATACCGGATCGACGGGGCTCCAGCCTTCGCCGACTTCCAATCCTTCGTCCTCGACCTTGATGCCGCCGTCAGGCGTGCTTTGGCCGGTGACGGCGCCTTCAAATCGTTCGCCGAGCGCGTCCTTGGGGCGGAAGCTGCGAAGCCGGAGGCTGTCGCGGCGCTTCGCGAGTCCGTCGCGCTTTGGTCGCTGCGCTTCCACACATGGATTGGTCAGATCCCGGCCGATCGGCCTTGGGGGCCGACGCGGCTCGATGCCATCGCCATGATCTACAATCGGATCAACGGTCTCGATCTCGGTCCGGCGCCGACCTATATGCTCGCCGACAATATGGCGATCGCCGACGCGCCGACGCGTTATCCGTTTCTCTGGAACGCATGGCGTCAGGACAAAACGCAATGGGGCGCCTGGGCGGCGAATGGCAATGAAGGGCTCGCGGTCGCCCGCAACCTCGGCCAGGTCTTCGGCGTATTCGCGACGTTCCATCCGGGCCCCAAGACGGGAGCGGAGACGAGTGCGACGCTGCTCGACCACGACTATCTCAGCGTCAATTCATCGAACATCCCAGGGATCGCGGCGGCCGAGACCATTCTCACGCGGCTTGGACCGCCAGTCTGGCCCTTCGCGATAGATCATGCGCTGGCGGAGCGCGGACGCGAGGTTTTCAACAGGCCGGCTGCGCAAGGCGGATGCGTCGAATGTCATGGCGTGGCGGAGGGCGAGCCCCGGCCGCCAAGTGCTCATACTTGGAAGACGGTGAGCCTGGACGCAGGCACAGACCTTCACCAATGGCAGATCGTGCTGCGCTCGGCCCGAACCGGCGCGCTTGAAGGCGCCACTGTGCCTGGTGTCGTCGGACCGCTGCAAGCAACCGATTTGTCGCTGAATATTTTGAAGGCGGCCGTCACGGGAACGATCGGCGAAATGCAGGCGCTTCAGGCAGCGCAAGCCGCGTCTCCGCCGAAGGCAACGGCGCCAAATGCTGTCACGACAGATGGCGCGAGCACAACACAGGCCCAGACGACCGTTCCCATGACGCATGAGGACATGCAAAACACCATGCATGTGCCGGACATGCCGCCGAAGCCGGAAGAGAAGGCGGAAGAAAAGCCGGCCGATCCCGCGGGGCCGCCGCCCGGCACTTTCGTCTATGAGGCGCGCGTCCTGCAAGGGATCTGGGCGGCCGCGCCTTACCTCCACAACGGATCGGTGCCGAGTCTTGCCGAACTTCTGAAGCCGGCGGCACAACGCGCCAGAGCGTTCAAGATCGGTCCGGTCTATGATACGCAAGCGGTTGGCCTTGCGCCGGATCAGGCCGATGCTTTTACGCTTGTGACGACCGGTTGCGAGGACCGCATGTCGGGAAACAGCAATTGCGGACATGACTACGGTACGCAATTGCCCGACGACGACAAGAAGGCGCTTCTCGAATATCTGAAGGTGCTCTGAGCGTGATCCCGAAAAGTTGCAGGACTTTTCGGGCGTCGGGGAACAGGCGCGATCATCGCGTCATCATCGTCATTGCATTGAATCCCGGCTCCCGGCTTCACTCACCGGCGCCGCGGCAGCGTGCGGTGGTTGGCGGCTGCGTTTCGCATTGATAGGCCGGCAGATGGGTAAACACGGCGGGTGCGAATTTCGCGTTGATCGAGAAAGGCACAGTAAGCCCGGCCCTGCGCAGCGCCTCGCCCGCCATGCTGTTTGAATTCTGACTGGTTGGCGAATAGGTGAGGCGCATTTTGCCGACAGCCGCATAGGTCTTCACGATGGTCGCCCATGTCGCCGAAAGGTCGGGGCCTTCCGCGACGCGTGCGTGCGGGAATTCTTTTCCCTCGAAGTCTTGCGTATAATAATCGTCCATCCGGCTCTTCATGAAGGGCGCGTTATTATGCGGATCGGAGACGAGCGTGCCGAAGTCGGATGGTGCGTTTTCCGACATGCTGACGATGGCGCGCAGTGCGTTCGGCGGCGTCTGCTGCGTGGTTTGGATGGATGGCCCGGAACTCACGCCGAAACTCTGTCCGGCGCTGTTCGTGTAGACGATCCCTATATGATGCGCCAATCCGAGCCCGACGGCTTCGATGATCCTTGTCGCCTCAAGCGGGGAATAATAGACGGTGATGGTTTCCATGCCGCACGGTCTCCGCCGGTTACATCCCGCCGGCCCGGAGGAAGCCGCCGGCTTTCGTCAACACCATGTCGGCCTCGCTGTTGCCCGCGAAGTCGAAATTGAGCACGACATAGACTTGCGTGAAGGTGCCATACATCAAGTTGAAACGCGCGACATACATCGTGGCGCCCGGATGGTCCTGCATACCCTTGAATTTTTGCAGGCCGCCGAGGTCCTGCTCTTTGAGAACCTTTTGTGTTTCGGCAAAAGCTTGGCCAGGCGGGAAGAAGGGCGCGATGAACAGCGAGATGTCCTCTTGGAAAATGCCTTGCTGCGCATCGTTCATCGCATGAAATTTGTCCATCAACGGTGCCGTCAGGCTGTCGCGGAGCGTTGCGGCCCGAGCGGCGTCATCCGCCACGGTGATTGAGCCAGTGCCCGCATAAGAATGTTCGATCGGCGTCGCGCGGGCCGGCATACCGGCGGCGAAAAGCGCCAATGCCAGAAATGCGATCAGCAAGTGCTCCTCCGTAGCTTCGCGCCGGCGTTCGCGATGTGCCGCGCAAGGTGCCTCCGCTTGAAACAGACTATAAGAAACGCGCCGCTCGCGATATGCGACCGGCCGGCATGCCGCGCGGCGCGCGCCGTTTCCAATCTGCTATCGTTTTTCGTTATCCGGCAGCCGTTCGTTACGGCTGGCGCGTCATCGGCCGCGGGTGCTCGCATAAACGATGCTTTTCGATTCGGCCTCTGCATGAGCTCCGTGTCGCCGATACCTCACGATTTCCTGTGGCGCACAGGTCACAGCTTTCCGAATTACGGTATCCTACGGCGACGGTAAGACAGCACCGGCCGTCGGGACCATAAGCCAAGCACCGCGATAACTAGGTGATATTGCGTAGCTTTTAAAACGAGCCGGCGAATCTTCAGTATTTGTTAACCGTCTTAGGACCGTCCAAGCCTCACCGAAACCATATTGCCTGCTCCGGCGAAGCGCGTATCAATTTCGCGTTTCAAGAATTTACGAATTATTCAGCACGTTTGGGGCGGCAATGAAGGATTGGTTCAAGGGCGCGAGCGCGACACCGGCGAAGCTTCGCGTGCTAGCTCGATTCACCGACAAGACGGATGTCGCACGAGGTGCTCGATGGCCCGTCGCCGGCCGCTCTTCGCGTCGGACTGCGCCGCAATCTTTGGGCTTCATCAACCGTCTCATAGCCGGAGCTTTCGTCTGCGCCGTGACTGGACTGGCGACGGCGGGGACCGCGCAGGCGCAATGCGTCGGCCCCTCCGGCGGCATTGTAACCTGTACGGTAACTTTGGCTCAAAGCGTCGGAACGATCACGACCGGCACGAACGGGGTCAATATTGTGGGCACCAGTGGTTCGGCCACGACGGATGTGCTGACGACGACAGGGGCGAATAGCTATTCCGGCGCGACGTCGGTGGGGACCACGGCCAATCCAGTCACGTTCACGGTCGGCAGCGGCGGCACTTTCAGCGCAAACAGCGCCACGACCGTCAATACCGGCAGCATATTGGATATTGCCGGCACCAACCAGTCCGTCGGGTCTCTGGCCGGTACCGGCACCGTGCAAAGCAGCGGCGGCCCCGGCACTCTCACGATTACAACCGGCGGAACGACCTTCTCCGGCCTGATTCAGGACGGAACGGGGCCGTTGAGCCTGGCGGTGTCCGGCGGCGCGACGACGCTCAACACCGCCAATACCTATACAGGGGGCACGACCATATCGGGCGGCACCGTCAACGTCGGCCATGCGACGGGAGGAGTTTATGACTCCCTGGGTTCGAGCGACGTCACCTTCACGGGCACCGGCGGTAACCTGGTTTTCAGCGTCGATGGCAGCCTGCCAGGTGCCGTGCAGTTCTCGGGCGGCGGCGAGACCATCAGTGCGGCCAGCGGGGTCACTGCGAACATCATTGCCGGATTCGCGCAAGGCAATATCATATTCGGCTCCGCGACCAACAACGGTACAATCTTCTACAATACCAATGGGACGCCCCTTTCCGCGGCAACGACCTACGAAGTGGCGGGCGGCACGTTGACCGGCAACAACCTCGATACAGGCCTGTCCTTCAGCCTCGGTTTTGCAAGCAAGGTCACGATCGATGCGGGCGCGACGATCGATCTGGCCAACACGGCGACGAACTTTAACAATCTGCAAGGCGCGGGCAATCTCGTGGCTGGCACCGGTGCTTTGACCATTCAGTCCGGTAATTTCTCGGGCGTCATCAGCGGATCCGGCGGTCTGACGAAGACGACCTCAGGCACGCTGGCACTGACCGGGGCCAATATTTATTCAGGCAACACGGTGCTCAGCGCCGGAAGGCTCCAGGTTGGGAACAACTCGGCGCTCGGCACGAGCACCTTGGTTTTCGACGGCGGCACTTTGCAGTCCGCCACAGGCGCGAATTATACGCTCGCCAATGCAACGACGATCACCGCCAACGGCGGCACGATCGATGCCAACGGCCAGACGCTGACCTTGAGTGGCATCATTGCCGACGCCGCCGGTGTCACGCCGCCCGGAGGCACTTTGACGATCGTCAGCACGGTCGGCGGCGGCACGGTGGCCCTGACAAACACGAACACCTATACGGGCGCGACGGTGATCGGCGGCAACGCTACGCTGGCGTTGACGGGGACCGGCTCGATCTCGGATTCGAGCGCGGTCAATCTGGCGACGGGTGCGACCTTCGACATCTCCGGCTTGGCGGCCGGCACGTCGATCGTGACTCTCGGCAATACGGCGGCGGGTCA
>JAATEW010000002.1 GCA_015655535.1 Hyphomicrobiales bacterium
AGCGTGACGACTTCCGAAGCCTCGCTCATATCGAGCACCCAATGACCGTGCATGAACGGTCCGAGTGCGGCCAGAAAGCGCACCAGGCACGTCAGTTTCTGCTCGATATGATCGACCGCCTGGATTTCCTGCAGAAACCCGGGCTCAAGCGACGATGCTTGCGACACGAGCGGACTGATCAGCCCCTGCACGCGCTGCAATTGTCCCGCGAGATCGTCGAGTTCCTGACCGACACGGCCAAGAATTTCGGCTATGGGCTCGACCGCTGCTTCAGGCTGATCTATGGGCGCGACTTTGATGTTCACGTTCGGACTTCCAATGACGGACGAGCAGGATGGAGCATCGCCGCTCTGAACTCTGAGCGATCACATGACGGTGATCTTCCGAACAGAGTGCGAGAGATTGGTGAAAACGCTCTTAGCTTTACGGCGAGAAGCCGAGCAATTCGTCGCCGGGTGGGATGAATGACGGCGCTATGCTTTATAATCTGTTGCGGATGGCAATGAAACGCGAGGCTTTTGCTCAGCAACATCGCGTCTCAGAAGAATTCGATCCCGCCATTGTCCACGGGCACAGGCGGGGCAATGATCTTCGGCGCAACCGGCGGCAATTTCTCGCTGCTGAAGATCGATTGGCGGGCGCGGCCCAGCACCGGCCAATATTGAAGACGCCGTCCGCCATCTCCACCAAGGCTGCCGCCAATATAATTTATGCCTTCATATTGCAGAAAATGCTCCGCAAAAGCCGCGTTTTTGGCACCTATGTCGGAGAGACCTTCCATGGTCCGCGCGCCGCCGAACAGTTTTGCTTCCAGCCGCTCGCGACGGGCGCCGCGTTTCAAAAGCCCGTTGACCAGAAGCTCCATGAGATGGACGCAATAGGATTCGGACTCGCGGTCACCGCTCTGCGCCGGCAGCAGAAAATGATTCATGCCGCCGACTCCCGCCTGCGGATCGCGAATGCAGGCCGCCACACAAGATCCCAGCAGTGTCGTCAACACCACCTTGGGATCTTCCGTCACATGATACTCGCCCTGAACAATGTTGATCCGATGCTCGCCATTGACCCGGCGCTCATCGGCAGCCCGCAATGCTGTCATGTGAGAGGCCCCACAACGCCTTCAATCTGCATCTTGAGATCCGGAACCGTGAAAGGCTTCGTCAGATAATTGTTCGCGCCATATTGGTAGGCGCGCTTGATCAAGGAGGCGTCATCCTTGCCCGTCAGCATGATGAAGCCGGCTTGACTCGTCGGCTCATGGGCGCGAATGGCGCGCAGAAACTCGATCCCGTCGAGCTTCGGCATATTGAAGTCCGAGATGACGAGATGCGCCGGCTTTGCCATCATGGCTTTCAATCCGGCTTCCCCATCGGGCGCCATGTCGATTTGGGTAATGCCGATTTCCTGTAAACCGTCGCGAAGCAGCATGCGGCTGGTTAACCGGTCATCGACAATGAGCACTTTGACCGCGGATGCGTTGGGCATCAACTGACTCCTTCCAAGCTCATTTTGGTCGCGTCGAGAATCTCGCGACTCATTTTGTCGAGGGGAACCTGCTTTTGGACCGCGCCGATTTCAAAGGCGACTTTCGGCATGCCATAGACCACGCATGTCGGTTCGTCCTGGCCCAGCGTCCGCGCACCCGCTTCCCTCATAGCGAGCAGGCTCGCCGCGCCATCCCGGCCCATGCCGGTCAGGATCACGCCGATCGCATCCGGTCCCACATATTTGGCGACGGAGGCAAAGAGAACATCGACCGAAGGCCTGTGACCATTCACGGCATCGCCCAGGCGCAGGTGACACTTCAAATTCTTGCCACTGCGGCCCACTTCGAGATGAGTGTCGCCAGCCGGCGCGATATAGACATGCCCCGGCACAAGCGGCGCGCCCTCGACGGCTTCGCTGACCTGCGGTGCGCAGATACGATCCATGCGTGCCGCGAGGCTCTTGGTAAACAGCCGCGGCATATGCTGCGTAATGACGGTCGGGGGGCAATCCGCCGGAAATTGCGAGATGATCTTGATCAAGGCCTCGACGCCGCCGGTCGATGACCCGATCGCGATCAGCTTTCCATTCGATTTGAAAGCATTGGCGACCGGGCCATTTGCCTTGAAATCCTTCATAGGCTCGACCCCGCGCGAATAGCGATGCACATGCGCATGCGCTGCCGCCCTCACCTTCGCGGCCAATTCATCGAATGTGTGCCGGTCTTGCGGCGAAGGTTTCGCCACGCAGTCGACAGCGCCTATTTCCAACGCCCTGATAGCCGTGGAAGTTCCGAGGCTTGTCTGATTCGACACCATGATGACGGGTGTCGGCCGCAGGCGCATGATCTTTTCGAGAAAGTCGAGGCCGTTCATTTTCGGCATTTCGACGTCGAGCGTGATCACATCCGGGTTGAGGAGCTTGATCGTGTCGCGCGCCTCCAAAGGATCGCCCGCCTGACCGACGACCTCGACGCCGGAATCCTGCCGCAAGGATTCAATGATCAGGCTGCGCATCGTAGCGGAGTCGTCAACAACCAAAACACGGACTGGCGTCATCAATGCAACTCCTTACGTAAGCGATAAATCGTGATTCCCTCGCTTTCGAAAACCTGCGCGGCCGGGCCAGACACACGCTCGGAATGGCCGATGTAAAGGCGGCCTCCGGGAGAAAGAAGGGATTGAAAACGGCTCCACATCTGCTTTTGAGTATCGTCCTCGAAATAGATCACGACGTTGCGGCAGAAGATGGCTTGAAACGACCCTTTCATCGGCCAAGGGCCGATCAGGTTTAGTTCGCGAAAGCTGACAAGTTCGCGCAATTGGTCACAGACGGTCCAGGATACCCCGCCATCCTGGCGCTCTTTGACGAACCAGCGGTCGCGGACATCCCGCGGCACGCCATCCATCAAGCCG
>JAATEW010000248.1 GCA_015655535.1 Hyphomicrobiales bacterium
CTGCCGCATCGACACCTATCGCTCGTCTGGCGCGGGCGGCCAGCACATCAACACGACGGATTCGGCGGTCCGCATCACCCATATTCCGACTGGCATTGTTGTCGCCTGTCAGGGCGAGCGGTCGCAGCATAAGAATAAGGCGACAGCCTGGAACATGCTGCGCGCGCGGCTTTACGAGCGCGAGATCGCGATCCGCGAAGCCGCCGCCGATGCGACCGAGGCGTCAAAGACGGATATCGGCTGGGGCCATCAGATTCGGTCCTATGTGCTGCAGCCCTATCAGCTCGTGAAGGATTTGCGGACGGGCTATACGTCCGGCACGCCGGGCGAAGTGCTCGACGGCGAACTCGACGATTTCATGGAGGCGACCTTGGCGCAGAAAGCCTATGGCGGCGGCCCTGCGAGCGTCGAGGACGTGGAGTAATGTATCATCATCAACGGCCGTCATGCGCGGGCTTGACCCGCGCATCCAGGGTTATGTCTTTCCACTTTTAACACTCGCGCTTGGATGCGCGGGTCAAGCCCGCATGACGCACCAAAAGCTGTGGCCGACATAAAATTCATCGTGCAAGGCAAGGATATTTATGCGTCCCGAACGCGAGCGTATCTTCAACCTCCCGGGCGTCGTGATTGCTCTCATCGCTCTCTTGCTCGCGATCCACGGGTTGCGCGGTCTGCTGACGCCGGAACAGGATCTCGACATCCTTCAGCGCTTCGCCTTCGTGCCGGGGCGTTTCACCTTCGCTTTCGATCCCGACAAAGTCTCGCAGGCCTATAATGAGCTCGCCAAAGCCAACCAGTTGCGGGCCGAGATCGCGCGTTACTTTTTAGGTGATGGCGAGGTGCAATGGTGGACGCCTCTCACCTACGCCTTTCTGCACGGCAATTGGATGCATGTGGGTCTGAATTGCCTGTGGTTCGCGGCGTTCGGTGCGGCCGTCGCGCGGCGCTTCACGGCATGGCGTTTCATGCTCTTCTTCGTCGTGACGGCAATTGCCGGCGCGCTGTTGCATTTCTTGACGCATATGACGGCGCTCGAACCGGTGATCGGTGCCTCCGCCGTCGTCTCCGGGACGATGGCAGCCGTCACGCGCTTTGCCTTCCAGCCCGGCGCACCGCTCGGCGAGACGCTCGGCTTCGGGATCAGGCACGGCGAGACGAGTACCTATCAGCTCAAGGCGCCGCCCTTGCGCGAGGTTCTGACGGACCGGCGCGCCGTGACCTTTCTCGGCATCTGGTTTTTGATCAATTTTATTTTCGGGGCTTTCTCGGTGCCGCTCGGCGCGGGCGACGCGCAGATTGCCTGGGAGGCGCATATCGGCGGATTCCTCGCCGGGTTCTTTCTGTTTCCCTGGTTCGATCCAAAGCCCGCGCCTCTGCGGGATGAGAACGCGCCTATGGCGGGGTGAGGAAATGTGAAGCGGCTTTCCGCCCACATCCGGCTCTAAATCGTCATGGTCTATGCCGTAAGCCTGAAGCTGATCCCAAGGAGGGGCAGGTTTTCGGACGAAATTATGAACCAAAAAATTAAAAGCACAGGCGCCACACAGGCAATGGTGGTTCAGACCGACGGCCTTAACCGTAATCTCGGCTGAGCTACGATTGGGAAACAAGCGGGCTTGGTCAAAATGATCAACGCGCACTTGCTCTTGCCGCAAGTGCGAGAATGTTCGCAGTGCATCAGAGCCAGCGAACTTATCCTGGTATTCATTGATCTTACCGGCGAAAGCCCAACCTAAAGTCGGAAAGTGGACTGTTGCGTCCTGCCCAAATCGCGGGCATGCTTGCGACATGTTGCTGCACCCAATCTGGAGTGCGAATATAATCGGAGGAGACGAACATGACCGTCGCGCGGATTCTCGCGGTGAAAGGGACGGAGGTTGTCACCACACAGCCGCATAGGACCTTAAAGGAAGTCGCCGAGCTTCTCGCTACGCGCGACATTGGTGCGATCGTCGTCGCCGACATCCAGGGCAGTGTGCTCGGCATATTGTCGGAACGCGACATCGTCAGGGCTATCGGCCATCGCGGCGCGGAGGCGCTGGGCGACGCCGTTTCCACGCATATGACATCCAGAGTCGTGACGACGACCGAGGATGAAAGCATTCATGCGACGATGGAGAAGATGAACCTCGGGCGATTCCGGCATCTGCCGGTGATCCGGAACGGCAAGCTCGGCGGCATTCTCTCGATCGGCGACGTGGTCAAATATCGCTTGGCCGAAATGGAGCATGAACATTCGGCCATGCGCGAATATATCGCCTCGGCCTAAAGCATGATCCTGAAAAGTTGCAGACTTTTCGGGTGAGATCATGCGTCGAGAGAAGAGCACGAGCCCGAGAAGTCGCAGGCTTTCGGATGCTCTAAAGGCTGTCTTCGCCGAGCGGCATGAGGGTGATGTTGTCGCGAATATCCGGCATCGCACGGCGCGCTGCCTCGCGGCCGATCGCGATCAATTCGTCGGCGCGATGAAAATCGAAAAGTCCGACCGCACCGAGACGTGCATTGATCATCACGTCGGGCGGATCGCCGGCGAGCCGCGAGCGCGAAATGCGCCCTTGCGTGATGTTGAACGCGTCGATCATCGCGTTGGCTATGCCTGGCGCGCCGTCCTGTCTGCGTCCGAAATGCCGGTGAAGATTGCCGCGCATGCCATTCAGAAAGCGGGTTTTGCGCTCGGGTTCGGGCGCGGCATCAGGCTCGGGGTCGAGCGGTGTTTTGTTCAATATCCCATGATCGCTGATGACGGTGCCGCGAAAGGCCGGATCGCCGATCAGATTGACCGCGATGACCATTTCCGCGCCGAGCGCGCGGCAGACCGTGACGGGAACAGGATTGACCAAAGCGCCATCGAACAGCCAGCGTCCGCCAATGGCGACAGGCTCGAAAATGCCGGGCAGCGCATAAGATGCGCGGATCGCTTGAACGAGATCGCCTTTGCTGAGCCAAATCTCGTGGCCGGTCGAGACCTCGGTCGCGACCGCGCCGAAGACCGTCGGCAGATGTTCGATTCTCCTGCCGACGAGCTCTTGATCGAGCCGTGTCTTCAGGCGTCCGCCACCGAGCAGGCCGATGCCGGAGAGGCTGAAATCCATCAGGCTGAAGACGCGTTTCTTGGTAAGACCGCGGGCGAAGGATTCGAGCGCTTCGAGTCTGCCCGCCGCTGCGCAACCTCCGACGACGGCACCAATCGACGTCCCCGCGATGATGTCTGGAACAATGCCTTGGCTCGCGAGCTCCAGGATCACACCAATATGCGACCAGCCGCGCGCAGCGCCGGCGCCCAATGCGAGGCCGAGCCGCGGACGGTGCTCCCTTTGGCGCCCGAGCGGAATCGTGCCGTCAGCCGCGTTTTGAGGTTTTTGTGTATGTATGGACATTGCATCCGCGTCTCGAAGCGCATTGCTCCGGTTTTCTAGATTGTTGCGCATGCCGGCATATCAATCCGTCTCAGCGCATTTTTGAGCGGATTAAGTTTATATTTCGGAGCGCATTTTCGCATGGCGACCCCGTTGATGCGTCCACTGCGGATCGCATGACAGGCTTTCAGGATTCGAAAACCAGTCTGGCATCGCCGTCGCCCGCGACGATCTTGCGATAGAAGCAGGAACGCCGTCCGGTATGACAAGCGCCACCGTCGCCGCCTGGTTCCACTGCCATCAAAAGCGCGTCCTGGTCGCAATCGACGCGGATCTCGACCACTTTCTGAACCTGTCCCGACGTGTCGCCCTTGCGCCATAAGCTTTGACGTGAGCGCGACCAATAATGCGCAACGCCTGTTTCAAGCGTGAGCTTCAGAGCTTGCGCATTCATATAGGCCAGCATCAAAATGCTGTTATCCTTTGCGTCGACCGTCACACAGACGACGAGGCCGTCGCGGTCGAAGCGCGGTGTCAGCACGTCTCCTTCTTCGAGTTCGGCTTTGGTTCCGGGCAGTGGAAAAGCGTCCGCCATGGCGGATGTCCTCTCAAAGGCATGATCCTCTAAAGCCGCGGGCTTTCGGAAAAGATCATGCGCTAAAAATGCAGCAATGCAGATTTTAAAAACGCATCCGCGGCCGGATCGAGTTTACACCCAAGCCGACCGCAGACATGCGTAGGAAAGACGACGAGCGCGTCTTGTTATTTTCCGCGCACGAGCGTCAAAAACCGGATCTGCTCGGCCGGGTCATCGCGAAAGATGCCGGTGAACTGAGTCGTCGTCGTTTTCGCGCCTTGCTTCTGCACACCCCGGATCGACATGCACATATGCTCGGCTTCGAGCATGACGGCGCAGCCGCGCGGCTTCATGAAAAGGTCGATCGCGCTGATAATCTGTGCCGTCAAGGCCTCCTGCGTCTGCAGGCGCTTGGCATAGATATCGACGAGCCGTGCCAGTTTCGACAGGCCGACGACGCCGTCTTCTCCAGGATAATAGGCGATATGCGCGTGACCGAAGAACGGCACCATATGGTGCTCGCAATGCGATGAGAACGGTATATCGCGGATGAGGACCATGTCGTCATAGCCATGAACCTCCTCGAACATGCGCGCGAGAACGTCGGACGCATTTTCCTTGTAGCCGGCGAAGAATTCTTCATAGGCTTTCACGACGCGCTTTGGCGTGTCCCGCAGGCCTTCGCGCTCCGGATTGTCGCCGGCCCAGCGCAACAGAACCTCGACGGCGGCCTCCGCCTCCTCGCGTGTCGGGCGCTTGACGGGATTTTTGTCTTGGCTCTGCGTGTCTTGGGTCTGCGGGCGTTCGAGCAAGGACTTAACCACGGCATCCAGGTGGTGCCTCTAAAAGTTTCAATTGTCGTCCATTGGAGTTGCTGTGCAGATGGGGGACACCGGACGGACGTTTGGCCGGTGAGAAGGAATTGCGTTTAGAAATTTGCCAGATCTCATTCGCCAAGCCCCATCATCCTATATAATATAGGTAGGCACCCGTCACCGGGGCACAATGTTCCATGGCCCGGGTTCCATGGCTGGTGCATCAAGGCTTCGCGATCGATCATGCTCACCAACATATATAATGAACATATTCTCGACCTTGCCGCGAATATTCCGCGTCAGGGCCGTCTTGAAGCTCCGGATGCCTCTGCCAAGGCGCATTCCAAACTGTGCGGCTCGACCATTATTGTCGATCTCGTGATGCGGGACGGCAAAGTCGTCGATTTCGCCCATGATGTGAAGGCCTGCGCCCTGAGTCAGGCCGCCGCATCCATCATGGCTCGCAATATCATCGGCTCGACCGCCCCGGAGCTGCGGGAGCTGCGTGACAAGATGCGTGCCATGTTGAAGGAGAACGGGCCGCCGCCGGATGGCAAATGGGCGGAAATGGCGGTGCTTGAGCCCGTCCGCGACTTCAAGCCGAGGCATACGTCGACGCTTTTGACGTTTGAGGCGACCGTCGATGCGCTCAATCAGATCGAGGCCAAAGCCTCGGCTAACCCTGCTGTGAAGGCCGGCTGAACGAAGCAAGCTTAGCCGAAAGACCAAAAAAGCCGCAAGGCGCGGCTTTGATGGGCAATTAAGCTTGGCTTTTCGCTGGAGGCTGGCGGTTAACACCAGCCTCTAAGTGCCTAGAATCCGAGGATGCCGAGGCCGCCCCACGCGAACGTATAATTGATCGTGGCGCCGCCTTTGAATTCATCCCTTGAACCGAGCCTATATGAGATCGGGCTCGCGGCCGCGTCACCTATGAGCCGGTTGTAGCCGCCGTAGACGATCGTGTTCCAGGACCGGTTGAAATCATATCGGGCCGATAGAAGGCCGCCGAACGAGTCGAAACCGGCCGACGCCGTATAGGGCGTAACCCGTCCATTCAGCAGCGCTTCGACAGGGTTCACCGAGAAATAGGAGGACATGAAGGGCGAGTCGCCGTAGCCCAGGCGCGGACCAGCCGAGAAGGTCCAGGGACCGTAACGATAGACGCCGTCGATCGACAGGTTGGCTTCGAGGCCCTTATTGCCGTTCACCGCTTGAGTGACTTCAAGATGCGTCCTGATGACGTTGGCGAACAAATATTCAACGAAGCCGCCGAGTTCGCCCGACCAGCCGACGTTATGCAGGCCGAAGAAAGCGCCGTTTCCGTCGCTCAACCCGCGGCGCGAAATGTAACGCGCAACCGGGCCTGCCTTGAACGGGCCGTAGTCGAAGATGTCGACGGTGAAACCGTCGTCCAATGCGATGAAGGGTTCAGGCTCGCCGGAACGCCAGCGCGTAATCTGACCCTTTGGGACGGCCGTGTAGGTCTTGGATCCAGGAAACTGGTTCTCGACTCCGGCGCCGACGCCGAGTGTCAGGAGCCATTGGTCAGGGACGACAAGTGGGGGACGCGTGGTGAGGTCAGCGGCAAAAGCCGATCCGCTGACCAAGGCCGCCGCGGCAGTCCCGAGGAAAAGAGATTGTATACGCAAGGCAGCCCCGCATCTTGTTTGAGTCTTATAATTTCACCTTGCAGTGTGTACCTGTCGCCTCTTAACGGCGAGTGCATATATGCAACACACGCGAAGCAAATCGCGGTGAGCATATGGGTGAAAATACGCAGGGAAAGCTAAGAGGTATCGCGGTCATGTCTTCGGCCCCGAAATGGCCAGTTCACCCTGTGCGTTTGGCCACTCATGGGCTGATCCGCGCCTATCAATTGAGCCTGTCCTCAATTCTCGGCCGTCATTGCCGGCACTTGCCGACCTGTTCGTCCTATATGGACGAGGCGATCGCGGCATATGGGCTTTGGGCCGGCGGCTGGATGGGATTTGCGCGGCTCTGCCGCTGCCATCCTTGGGGAACCGCGGGTTTCGACCCGGTGCCGTCCGGTTTGCCGGCGCAAGCGCATTGGGCGCGTCCTTGGCGCTATGGGCGCTGGCGCGGACCACTCACCTGCATGCCTTGCGGTCCAGACTCCGCTCCACCAAATGCCTCGGATCATTGATTTCCAAGCTATAAAGGCAGCTATGCCGCAGCTGTTCAGGCGAGCCTTGGTTGACAGAATAGTATTTCTATAGAAAGTGTAATCACTTTCTTGGAGGTATCATCGTGTCGAGATTGGGGACCCTGCGCCGCAGGCTTGATCTGGTTTTTTTCGCACTCGCTTTTCTGACGATCGTTTTCACGACGGTCTTC
>JAATEW010000277.1 GCA_015655535.1 Hyphomicrobiales bacterium
CGAGAGAGACGGGACTCGAACCCGCGACCTCCGGCGTGACAGGCCGGCGCTCTAACCAACTGAGCTACTCCCCCGCGCGGCGGCAGGTGCGTGCCGCGGAGATGAGCCGGATAAGATAGGCCTGTCTTCAAGTCAAGCGTGAAGCCCGTCGCACCATGCATGCAGCGGAAAGTGATTCCCGCGCCATCTCAGCTGTCTCTAGAGCGGGATGAGCAAAAGTGTAAGCGGTTTTGCGCCCGCATCCCGCTCTAGTTCATCGTGATCTTGAGCGGAATGCCCATCCAAAGCGGCAGAAATCGGCGTCGGCTGCGGTGCGGCCGGTGCCCGGCAGAGACGTTTCTCCGGATGCAAGCAGAAGGCTCGATGCGTTTGCTGAAACGCCAATCGCATCGAGCGCATTCCGCTAGGACCTAGTCCGAGCTGAATGCGCTCTTTAAATGCGATGATGAAAAGCGGCGACCTTGGAAATGCGCGGCACCTGAAAAGGGAGTATTTTTCCAAAAATCTCCTCTCGCACAAGGCGAGAGGAGAGAGTTGGTGCCATCCAAGAAACGCACAACCTTTTCCAATTACGCGCCGATGGCGCAACCCTCATATGCGGTATGCCCCTCGTTAAATTTACGTAAGTTTTTCGACGGAAAGCGCGGGATTCCATCTGCCCTAACGGAACCTGGCACGGGGCCGGATCGATCGGCTAGATATGACAGTTTCATAACATCGGCATCGAAGAACGCTGGCGCCTTAATGTCTTTCCAGCTTCCGAATCCGGGTCCGCTCTGCGAGAAGACAAGTTCCCATTTCATCGCAGGCCGCGTGGTTCAATTGAACATTGACGGCCCGCGCGACGGCCCGCAAAGAATGATGTGCGAGGCCGTCGGCGACAAGGATCGGCAGCAGCATCAAGACAGGCGGCAAAAAGAGATAGAAAAAGCTCGCCGTGCGCCGCGATAGCAATGGGTTCGAACGCGAGGATGTATAAGAGGCGGGCAGATTTGTCGGCATTAAATCGATCAGCCAGTGAGAGAAACGCATCGAGAGAGGTGCGGCGCCTGTCTTGCCGCCCTCAAATTGCGGCATGATTGAAGGCATATGGGCAAGCCGCGTGCCAAGACCAGACAGGCCACATGGCCTTTCTTTTTCATGCGCTCGGGTTTCTGGCCCAATCGTCTGAAATTCACATTCCCCTTTATGACTCAGGCCTGTGTGCGTTCCGGCAGAGGCTCTATCCCTCGGCGGAGTGCCATCTCAATTTCCTGTGATCTTTATCCGGACGCTTCGGTGCGGATGCGAAAAGGCGGCAACAGCCAGCGGCGCAGGCTGCCCGGCAGGAATTGGCCGAGCCGCGCGGCAAAGGCGAGGGGGAAGGGAAAGGCGATGATCGTCTGACCGCGTTCGAGGCTGCGCGCGATGCGCCTGGCCGCGTCATCGGCCGAGATTTGGAAAGGTTTGGTGCTGGCCACGCTATTGGACATAGGCGTTTCGACGAAACCCGGGCAGACGACGCTGACCTTGATGCCGCGCGGGTGCAAGGCGTCGCCGAGCGCGAGGCCATAAGCCATGATGGCCGATTTGCTGGCGCAATAGCTGGGCGAATCGGCAAGCGGCACGAAACCGGCGAGCGAGCCGATCAAGGCGATCTGCCCATGCCCGCGGGCGATCATGGCTGGCAGAATCGCATGGACGCTGTTGAAAGCGCCAAGCACATTGGTCTCGATCAGCGCGAGGCTGAGTTCGTTCGGCTCGAACGCGCCCTCGGCCGTCGTGCCGCCGGTCACACCTGCATTGGCGAATAGGAGATCGACCGGCGCGTCCCGGTCTAAATCCGCGATCCAGCTCATGAGCTCGGCGCGGGTGCGGACGTCGATGACGCCTGTCTTGACGTCTTTCGCGCCGCCTGCCCGGCATTCGGCTGCGACGGCGTCGAGGCGCTCTTTATTGCGGCCGATTAGGCCGAGCATGGCGCCCTGTGCGGCATAATGAAGGGCGAGCGCCTTGCCGATGCCGCTTGAGGCGCCAGTGATAACGATCGTTTTAGGGGACATGGCCGGGCTCGTCCCGCGCCGCTTGCTAACGACTCCGAGCCTTTTTATTGGCGAGACTGTCGATTGCGATCGCGATCCGTTCCTCGTCGATCGGCGACAATTGCGTCTTGCCGGATTCATAATCCCGGATTTTTTTGACCGACCATCCGATGAGGGCGGCCACGTCGTTTTCGAGAAGCCCGAGGCTTTCTCTGCGGGCCTTATTGGCATGCGGCGCCGGTGCGTCACCTTCGCTCATAGCACTATCTATCCTTTATAGAGGCAAGCGGCTCCGCCGCTTCGTCCCCTTCCATAAGCCGATCCCTGGGCTTGGATCAAGGACGTCGCGGCGGCACGCCGTCCAATCTCCCCTCAACCCATGGAAAACAAAAGCGTTCTTACCTCAGGAAGACTTTCGGCACGCCTTCGACATTCATCGAGGAGCAGATAACCACGCCCGTCCATATGAGGACGGAGAGCGTGCCCGCCAGGCGCGCCTGCCAAGGCGTGCTTTCGCCTGCCGCGAGGCGGGGAGCGATCAGCTTGTTGAAGAGCGCGGCATTGGCGAGGCCGAGCACAAGCAAAACGAGCTTGGGAGCGAAATAGGCATGGCTTCCGACATGGACCGGATCGAAAAGAAAAAGCGGGATGCCCGTGATGACGGTGATCGCGAAGAAAATATAGATCCAGAGCATGAACTGCTCGGACAGATCGTCAATTCCGACGCGCGATTTCACCCCCATCAAGCGCAGATCGAGAAATATGATCCCGCCGAAAAAGGCGCCCATCGACAGGATATGCGCGATGCGGATGATGTAATGATAGGGCTGGATCGCGAAATGGAATGTCCGGTTGTCGAGCGCGATCAGAATGTCGGGGGGGATACGCAGGGCATCGAATAGGCTTGGGTCGGCCATGTGTCTCTTGCACTTAATCCTGAATTTCGATTGCAGACATCGGGCGAACCCAATGCCTCAACATATCATTCCGCTTGGCGTTTCGGTAAAATGATGCAGATCAAGTGTGCGCCATCCGCACATTACTTCTGCGGATATTTGAACGAAAAGTCCTGGGTGAAGGGCTTCCACCATCCCGGCACGCCGGTCTCCTCATCGGTATGATGGAGGAAGCCGTTGACCTCCGGCGGTTCGAACCGGTAGATGAGCTTGTAGGCGCCCGGCCCATCCATTTTGACGTTATTTGCGTAATGCGGCCCGTCCTTGGCCGTCATCGGCAAGAGGACGCCTTCGGCTGTCCAGTTCGATCCCGTCTTCTCGAGCTTATAATGGATGGTGAGATAGGCCATCCAGGCGCCGTCGGGAAATCCATAGACGTTATCGGCCGTCGCATGAACATCGGCTTCGAGATGGATCACATCCGGGCCATGCGCCATGTGCGGCGGCATCGGCGCCATCTCTATGCCGACGAGATAATTGGCGACGATCTCCATGTCGTGCTGATGCACCGGGCCGCCGACGTAATATTCGCGCGCCTGGGCCACACTTGCGAAGAGAAGGCTGAGAGCCGCGGCGAATTGAAAGGATCGCTTCATCATTGTTCCTCCGGCTCTCATTCGACGATCAAAGCCCCTTTGGCGGTCTCGTTATATTCGCCGAAAAATTCATAGCGCGCTGGCGACAGGCCTTTGACGCGCAGCTTGATCGAACTCTTCGGCGCGACGATCTTTTCGATCTTCAGCGGCGTGCTTTCGAATTCTTCGGGCGTGTCGTCGTCATTGACCACAGTGATGAGGAGCGGCTGGTTGGCCGGAACTTTCGGTTCCCGAGGCTCGAACGCATGGTTTTTTAAAGTGATGACGATCTCAAGCGGATCGGCGGCCATCGCCGGTTGTCCCAGCAAGGCAATCGCGAAAAGGGCTGGCAACGAGAGGCGAAACATTCAACCCTTTTTTATCTTGACTGCTCTGGTGGTAAAAAAACGACGTGGCAGTCGGAAAGATTTATGTCAAGTCTATGAAACTTACTTTAGGTTTATTCTAAAACGAATTGCATCAATTGCTTTCGGCGAGCTTGAGCCTAGTTGTGTGAACAAGCGTCTAAAAGCGCGTGCCAATCGTGCGTTGCAAGAGGGATTCCAATATGGCTTCGCGACCCTTGTTCCTTGCGGCCTGTGTTTTGATTTCATTCGGCGCCGCGGCTTTGGCGCAGACGCCAGACAAGACGTTGAGCGCGAAAGTCGTGGGTCCCAACGCGAAAGATCTCGGGACGATGACGCTCACGGATGCGCCGAAGGGCGTTTTGCTCCGCCTTGAATTGAAGGGGCTGCCGCCGGGCTGGCACGGCATGCATTTTCATGAGAAGGGCGATTGCAGCGACGACAAATTCATGAATGCCGGCGCGCATGTTCATGCCGTGACGCCGGTCGTTCATGGTTTCCTCAAAGAAGATGCGACGGATTCGGGCGATCTTCCCAATCTCTATGTCGCGGCGGACGGCACGGCGACGGCCGAACTTTATTCGACCTATGTCTCGTTCAAGGGCGAAGGCGGGCGTCCGTCCTTGCTGGACGGCGATGGCTCGGCGCTCATCATCCATGTCAATCCGGATGATTATACGACGCAGCCGATCGGTGGCGCCGGTGCACGCATCGCCTGCGCGGTTATCAAATAAAATTCAAGGCTGGTGTTTGGCGGCAGCTATGGCGAATTGATCGGCGGCTTTGGCGATCTCATCGGCCCGCCGCCGCATCAATTCCCGCATTTCGGCAAGCAAGATTGCAGCGTCTTCGAGATCCGTGTCGCCGGCAAGCCAGCGCGCCAGAGCCGCCTCGTCGCGCTCCAGCGCGCGTGCCGTATCGCGCTGCCAGTCCGTGCCGTAAAGCAGGCGCGCGGCGGCCTTGAAGAGGTCGGGGGCCGGTAGGTCTGCAACCATCGCGGGTGCGCCGAGAAGCGGATTGCCTGCATGTGTACCGGACGCATTATCGGCGGCGGTCGATTTCGCTTTGCGATCCTGGGTTGCTTCGGAAAGCCGCAGGATCTCCGGTAGAATGCTCCGCACGGCTTCGGCGCCGCGCAGAGGCACGGTCCAGTGACGCTTTTCAGGCCGCCATTGAACATTCGGCACCCAGCGCAAAAGCTGGAGCAATTGCTCGCTGAATCCGCATTTGATGATGATCGCGTCGTCGGTCACCTCAAGCCAGGGACTCGGCGGAAACGGATTGGCCGCGAGTGCGGCGCGGGCTTTTTCGTCGGATTTCATGCAGTTTGACGGCCGGTTCTGAAGCTCAAATTCGGGAGACGCCCCACCTTTGCAAGCTTAATACGAATACATATGATTTCGTAGATCTCTTTAATGGCATCTAAAGGATAATGCACCTTTCGCATAGAATTAATGAGTCTTTCGCAGGGATAGGCTCATCTAACAGGGTCGGGATTCTGAATTCATCAATTAAATTGCAGTTTGTATTGGTCTCAAAATCATCGGGATCCATACATGCTGTTTAGCTTGCTCCGCTCCTTTCGCAGCCGGGATGGCAGCGTATCCGTCATCGGCGCGGTCACCCTTCCTGTCATCGTCGGATTTCTGGCCTTGGGCGCCGACTACGGGCACGGGCTTGTGGTCAAGACGGAGAACCAGCGGACCGCCGATCTTTCGGCCTATGCGGGCGCCTTGGCTTATGCGAGCAAGGGCACGACGGCGGCGATGACGGCCGCGGCTCAGAGGCTCGCAGCCCTCAACGGAATCAAAGCATCGCAAGTGACTGCCAATCTTGTCGCCTCGCCGCGGAATGCCGCCAATCCGGCTGTCTCCGTGAATATCGCAACGAACGACGTTCTTCTATTGGCTCCCGTGCTGCGGTCCGGAACCACCATGCCGGTCAATGCCAAGTCCTATGCCGCGCTCAATGCGACGGCCCAGTCCTGCATGCTTGCGCTGAGCGCCAGCGGGAGTGGCGTCACTTTGAACGGCGGCACTTCGATATCGGCGCCGGCCTGTACGGTTGCGTCGAACACGACGGTTTCCGTGCCATGCGGGGACACGGTCACGGCAAAGTCGGTGACCTATAATAGCGCGGCGGTTCCAAGCCAGCCGTGCAACGGTATCAGCGCCGCGATCACGAAGATCGCGACGGCCGATCCGCTTGCCGCCAATACGGGGATCGCTCAAGCCGCCGCGCATGCGAGCGCACTGTCGTCTCTCACGTCGCCGAGCGCGCCCGCGAGTTCGGGGTCCAGTTTCTCGACGGCCTGGGCGGCCTCCGGAACGACGACAACGGTCGGTTCATGCACCGCGGTCATGGGCTCGAATTCCATCTGGACCATGACCTGTCCTGGAGGCGGGAAGACCTTCAATTTTGGAAGCATCACGGTCAATGGCGGTTTTCCGCTTATCATCCAGACAGCGGACGCGGCTCCGGCCACTTTCAATATCGCCCAAGGCGTCGTGAATAGTGCGAGCCTGACGTTTGGCGCGGGAACGTTCAATATCGGCCCGGCATCGACGGGCTCATGCTGGGCAGGCGCCTATAGTATTTGCAATTTGAGCGGGACACTGATCTTCGGCGGTCCCAGCACCTTCGTCACATCGTCCGGCCTCTATAATGGCGGCGGCTCCACGATGACGCTCGGCAGCGGCACAACCAATAGTTTCAGCATTGGCTCTGCCAACAGCAGTGGCAATGCCATCAATATTCAAGGCGGCTCCACGCTGACCTTTGCCGATGCGACAGGCAGCAGCGGCTTGTTTCGCGTCGTCGGCAATGTAACGAGCGGCGGCGGCAGTTGTATGGTTTTGAGCGCCGCGACCGCGCATGACATCAACGGCTTCTTCTCGGCGGCGGGCGGCACCGTCTTGGGCGCCGGTGTCTATTCGGTCTACGGCTACATAGCTCTTGGCGCGGGAGGCGGTGGCGACGTCAGTTGCAATGGCCAGACGGTCGGCTTCACCGGTACCAATGTCACGGTGGTGACCGCGGGTGCCAGCACATCCCAGACCTATCCCTGTTCGGGTTCGGCCTTCTGCATCGGTGCCGGATATAATCACGTCAGCCTGACCGCGCCGACCACGGGAACGAATGCCTCTCTCGGCGTCATCGGTCCCGTCTCTTCCTCCAATAATGCGAGCGCACTTCTGACCGAAGGCGCGAGCAATACGAGTATCTCGGGCGCCTTTTATTTTCCGAACGGGCCGCTGACGCTGAGCGGCGGCGCAAGCATCGGGAATCAGCCGAACCAATGCCTGCAGATCGTGGCGTCGCAAATTACGCTGACCGGCGGCACGAGCGCATCGGCTTCCAATTGCGTCGGCGGATCGAGTTCCAACACGGTGCAGCTTGTTCAATGACGGTCGAGCCTATTGCTATGAACAGGCGCGGCATGATCGCGGCGCTTGCGTCTTTCCGTTTCCATCGCGGCGGAGCATCGGCGGTCGAGTTTGCCTTGATCCTCCCCGTCCTCGGCCTGATCCTTGCCGGCGTGGCTGATTTCGGCGGGGCGCTTTATGCGAAATTCGGACTCGACGGCGCGGTCGCGGCGGCGGCCAATTACGCGCTAATCAACGCCTCGAACGTCAATTCGACCTCAGGAGCGGGCCTTGCGGCAAACCTGGCGACGATCCTGGCGAGTGCCCGCGCAGCCGATTGGGCGACCGGTACTGTCGTCGTGAATAATGGGCCGTCCGCGACGGTCGATAGCGCGGGCAGGGTGGCATCGGGCGGGACGCTATCCAATGCCGACCTTTACTATTGCCCGACCGGGTCTGGAGCGAGCGTCGCGTGGGGGGCGTCGGTCGCCGAAGGGGCTTCCTGCGCGGGCGGCGGCACCGCCGGCAAATTCGTCTCGATCGTCGCGCACAGAACCTATAATCCGATCTTTTCGTCCTATGGTCTCGTCAAGAACGGCACCATCACGGCCGCCGCCGTCGTAGAGACGCAATGATGCGGCGCCGGCTCAAGGCCTTTGCCGAATGCGCGTCGGCCGCGACCGCCGTCGAATTCGGCATGATCTTCTTCCCGATGGTCCTCGTGATGTTCGGCATCATGGAGTTCGGCCGCGCCCTATGGACGCGTGAGGCGCTCCAGCAAACGGCCATCGCGGGGGCTCGCTGCATGGGTGTGGTGCAGAGCGGCTGCGGCGGGGCGGGTGTCTATAATGCGACTCTGGCCACGAGCTTTATCCAAGCTCAGGCGGCCTCCTGGGCGATCCCGCTGACAAGCTCCAATATGACGCTTAGCAATGCGGCCTCCTGCGCCGGGCTTGCCGGCACAGGTTTCTCGAAGGTGTCGCTCACCTATAGGTTCAAGACGGTGGTGCCCGCGTTGATTCCGTCGCTCGCCGCGGGCATTCCCTTCGTGGCGACCGCCTGCTTTCCGAATAATGGGCCGTAGGACAAAGTCCGGACGCAGCTCGGTCGAAACATAAGCATGAATCGCCATGGTGATTCATGCTTATGCTATTCTCAGGTCCAGTTGAGCGGCTTATGGAAAGGAACGCCGATGCCCTATGAACTTTATTATTGGGACGGTCTGCAAGGCCGCGGCGAGTTTGTGCGGCTGGCGTTGGAAGAAGCCGGCGCCGATTACATCGATGTCGTGCGCGGGCGGAAAAAAGGCCAAGGCACTGCCGCGATGATGAAGATCATGGAAAGCAAGAGCGAGGCGCACATTCCGTTTGCGCCGCCCTTCCTGAAGGATGGCGATCTGATCGTGCCGCATGTGGCCAATATTCTGATGTATCTCGGACCGAAGCTCGGTCTTGCACCGAAAGACGAAAAGCTGCGCTATGTCGCGAACGGCTTGCAATTGACCGTTACCGACATCGTCGCGGAAGTCCACGACACGCATCATCCGATCTCGGGCGAACTCTATTACGAAGATCAGATAGACGCCGCCAAGGCACGCGCGGGCGATTTCATTCAGAACCGGATCCCGAAGTTCCTCGATTATTTCGACCGTGTTCTGAAGCAGAATCCATCTGGAAAGGACCATGCCGTCGGCGACAAGCTGACCTATGTCGATCTGTCGTTGTTTCAATTGATCGAGGGGCTGCGCTATGCCTTTCCGCGTGCCATGAAAAGCCTCGGGCGGCGCTATGCGGCGCTTCGCGCCTTGCACGACGCCGTCTCGGAGCGTCCGAACATCGCGGCCTATCTGGCTTCGGACCGCCGCATTCCCTTCAATGAAAGCGGGATCTTCCGGCATTATCCCGAGCTCGATCAGGAGATCGGCTAAAGCACGATCCCAAAAAGTTGCAGACTTTTTGGAAACAGATCATGCGGTGAATAGATGTTTTAAGGGCTGCCATGATTCAACTTAGACCGCGTGCTAGCCCGGCGTGACTGCCGCGAAGGCACGCAGCGCCGCGAGCATCTGTTTTGAATCATAGGGCTTGGAAAGAAACAGACTGCGCGGCGGCAGCTCGTCCGGGGCGGGTCTCGAATGGCCCGATACGACGATAAGTTCGATCGGCGGCCAGCGGTCCCGAATGGTCGCGCATAGGCTCAAGCCATCCATGCGTCCGGGCATTCCTATATCGGTGATGACGACGCGAATATCCCGACGCTCTTCAAGGATGCAAATGGCTTCTGCGGCATTGGCGGCGGGTATGGCTTCGAAACCGGCTTCCTCGAATAGGCACATGTCGTCGAGGAGAAGAAGCGGCTCGTCTTCGACGACAAGGACGACGGGCTTTGGAGGATGAGACAAACCGGAGATCCAATGGTAATGGGCGTGCAATCACGTCGGCTGAAGCGGCAACGTATGGGGACCGCTCGCGGTTCCGTCGGCCCTCTGGCAAGATCGCTTTCAGCTCTTATGTGTCGGTGGTGATCCCGACGCCTTGTGCCTTGCCAGGCGGCGGCCGTTTTAGTTTAAGGGTCTCAACCGTTCAATACGCCCGGATGGCAGCAACAAAAGGATGATTCCATGCGTCAATTCATCATCGCAGCGCTTTGCATCGGATTTCTGAGCGCCGGAGCGGCAACTGCCGATGCGAAGGGCTGCATCAAGGGCGCCATTGTCGGTGGCGTCGCCGGCCACTACGCCGGCCATCACGGATTCCTCGGCGCGGCGGCCGGATGTTTGGCGGGCCGGCACTTGGCTGCCAAGCAAAGAGCCGCGGCGCAGGCTCACGACGCTGGCAGGTAAGAGGCAAGCGGCCTTTTTAAGCATCGGTTCTGAGACGGCGACCTCCTTTGATTGTGCGGCGACGCACATACGGCGGGCGCGCAAGCGGGCGAAACATGCCTGTCTTGAGCACCTTACAATCATTTGAGGAGATCGCCGTCATGTCCACATTGCCGGTTCGGACGTCCATACTTCGTCGCCGTTCGTTCTTGCGGCGCTTGATTGTGATGACTCCGGTCCTCGACTCGATCTCCGCCGTGCTCCTGCCTGCGCTCATCGCACTTATCGCTTCGGCTTTCATCGTCGGCCACGGTCACATTTCGGCCGGCAGCATTGCCGAGGTCTTCGACATGATGGGCCAGACCGACACTATGCCAAGCCCTTAATGGCGTGGACCGAGATTTTGCCTAACCATGCTTCTGCCGAGAGCTGCTTCGCAGAACCAGCGTGGCGGCTATCATCAGCACGGCCACGAAGAGGACGAGCAGGCTCGCCAGTGCATTGATTTGCGGCGAGACGCCGAGACGCACGCTCGATAAAACGACGATCGGAAGCGTCGAAGCTCCGGGCCCCGTCACAAAACTCGAAATCACGACATCGTCGAGCGACAATGTGAAGGCGAGCAGCCAGGCTGCAATGAGCGCCGGTGCGAGCAGCGGCAGGCTCACCCGCCAAAATATCCGCCAAGGCGTCGCGCCGAGATCGGCGGCGGCTTCTTCCAAAACAGGGTCTTGCTGCGACAGCCGCGCGCGGATCAACACCGCCGCATAGGCCATGCCGAAGGTGATGTGCGCGATCGCGATGGTCGCGGTGCCGCGCGTGCGCGGCCAGCCGATGGCCTCGCCGAGAAACACGAAGAGGAGCAGCATGGCGAGGCCGGTCAGTACCTCCGGCAGAATCAGCGGCACCATCAGCAGGCCTTCGAAGAGGCTGCGTCCAGGCGATGGCCGCATAGACCGCAGCGCGAAGGCCGCCGCCGTTCCGAGCACGGTCGAGGCCGTCGCGCTGATGGTAGCGATGCTGAAGGAGAGCCAGGCTGCCTCGCGCATCTGAGCATTTTTGAACAATTCGCCATACCAGCGCGTGGAAAAATGGCTCCAGACGCTGACGAGCTGGCTGTCGTTGAAAGAATAAAGGATGAGGATCGCGATCGGCACGTAGAGTAAAGGCATAGCCGAAGGCGACGAGGCTTAAGAGCGCCATGGAACGATGCGCGTTCATGATGCGGCTTCCCCACGGCGGCGCAGATGATAGACGATCATCGCAGGCGTCAGCACCAGCACGAGAAGCGCGATGGCGAGCGCCGAGGCCATCGGCCAATCGTGATTGTTGAAAAACTCGGTCCAGAGCAAATGTCCGACCATCAAAGTATCGGGCCCGCCAAGAAGATCTGGAATGATGAATTCGCCAACGGCCGGAATGAAGACCAGCAGCAGGCCCGCGACGATGCCGGGCAGGGAGAGCGGCAAAGTGATCCGCCAAAAGGCTTTTAGGGGCGATGCGCCAAGGTCCTCGGCTGCCTCGATCAGCGTCCAATCGAGCTGTTCCAGCACGGCATAGATCGGCAGTACCATGAAAGGCAGATAGGAATAGACGATGCCGAGATGGACGGCGAAGTCGGTGTGAAGCAGCGGCAAAGGCTCGGCAATGAGACCGAGTTTGACGAGGGCGTTATTGATGAGCCCGTTCGAATTGAGAAGGCCGGTCCAAGCATAGACCCGGATCAGGAACGAGGTCCAGAACGGTAGAATCACCAGCATGAGCAGCAGCGCGCGCGTGGTCTTCTTCGCGCGTGCGATGGCATAGGCCATGGGATAGGCGAGAAGCAGCGTCAGAAGCGACGATATGGCCGCAATACGGATCGAGCTCAGAAAAGCGTCGAGATAGAGTGGATCGGTGACGAGGCGGATGTAATTGTCCGCTGTCGCGTTGATCCGCGGCAACAGACCCGATCCTTTGGTGAAAAGCGGCTCGTAAGGCGGCGTGCCGATGCGTGCTTCGACCAGACTGATCGCCAGCACGATGAGGCAGGGCAGAAAGGCGAGGAGGATGAGCCAGCCGAGCGGCAGGCCGAGGGTGAACGCGCGGATGTTGCGTGAGCCTGAAAGAGATTTCGGGCTCATTCTGTAAGCACTCGCGCCGACGATGCGGGCCAGGAGAGATAGACGCTCTCGCCGTCGGCCGGCGCTCCGGCCGAGGCATATTCCGTCGGCGACAGCCGAACGACGATGATCTTGCCGCCGTCGAGCCCGACGTGGCAAAGCACTGTGCTTCCCAGGAACACAAGGCCGCGGATTTGGCCGCGCAGTGCATTGTCCGCTTGCTGTGTCTCACGCGACACGCGCACCTGCTCCGGGCGGATCATCACCGCGACCGGCATACCGATTGTCAGGCTGCTTGCCGAGCGGGCACGCAAAGTCGCGCCTGCCTCAGTGCTTTCAACCGAGGCCTCCGTCTCCGAAATCGCGGTGACGCGTCCTTCGAACAAATTGGCGGCACCGAAGAAATCGGCGGCGAAGCGCGACCTCGGCGTATCGTAAAGATCGCTGGGGCTGCCGATCTGCACGATTTTGCCGTCGCGCATCAGCGCGATGCGGCTCGCCATTCTCATGGCTTCTTCCTGATCATGCGTTACCATGACGAAAGTGATGCCGACGCGCGCGCGTAAGGCCACAAGCTCGGATTGCGCGCGCTCGCGCAGCTTCTTGTCGAGCGCCGCGAGCGGTTCGTCCAGCAACAGGATTTTGGGCTCTTTGACGAGGGCGCGGGCGAGCGCCACGCGCTGCCTCTGTCCGCCCGATAATTGATGCGGTTTGCGCGCCGCCAATCCCGCCATGTCGAAGAGATCGAGCGCGGCACGCACGCGTTCGCGGATTTCCGCCTTCGGCCGATGCTCTTCCTCGAGGCCGAAGGCGACATTGCGCTCGACGCTCAAATGCGGAAACAAGGCATAGGATTGAAACATCATATTGACTGGCCGCCGATAGGCGGGCCGCCCCGTGATATCCTCGCCGTCGATCAGGATGCGCCCGGCATCCGGCTGTTCGAGCCCTGCGATCAGGCGCAGCAGCGTCGTCTTGCCGGAGCCGGACGCGCCGACGAGACAGAAGAATTCGCCGCGCGCGATATCGAGGCTGACATCATCGACGGCGGGCGTTCCGGCAAAGCGCTTGCTCATGCGATCGAGGCTGATGAGCGGCGAGGCGGACTGTGCGCCGGGTGGCGACGGCGCCGTCAATGACCTGTCTTGATGCGCGTCCACAATCGATTCCGCTCGCGTTCATATTTGGGCGTGACCAGTGCAGGTGTATAGAGCCTTGCATCGGCCGGCGGATAGACCACGGGATCGTCTGCGATTGCCTTGGGAATGAAGGCGCGCGACGCCGGCACCGCATTGGCATAGCCGATCGCCGCGGTAATCGCACCGATGATTTCGGGTTCGAGAATATAATCGATGAAAGCTTCGGCATTCGACGGATGCGGCGCGTCCTTCGGGATCGCCATCACGTCTATGTTGAAGGCCGTGCCCTCCGACGGCAGAAAAATGCCGATATCGATTCCGTTATTGGCTTCCCTCGCGCGTTTGCGCGCTTGGAAGAGATCGCCCGCATAGCCTTGCGCGACGCAAATGGCACCGTTTGCGAGATCGTTGATGTAGCTCGACGAATGAATGTAGCGATAGTCCGATCTGACGGCCGAGACGAGCTTGCCTGCGGTTTCAAGATCGGCCTCGGACGTGCTCGTCGGGTCCTTACGCAGATAGGCCAACGCGGCCGGAAAAACCTCTTCCGGCGCATCGAGCAACGTGACGCCGCAAGGTTTCAGCGCATCGGCAACCTTTGGCTCGAATAGGAGTGCGAGACTGCCGATCGGCGGATTTGGAAGAAGCGGCGCGATCTTGGCCCTGATATAGCCGACGCCCGTGCCGGACATCATATAGGGCAGGCCATAGGCGTTTTCCGGATCGGCAATTGTTAATTGCCGCAGCACCTTGGGATCGACGCCCTTGGCGTTTGGAATATGCGCGAGGTCGAGTTTTCGATAGAGGCCCGCTTGAATTTGCTTGGCGAAATAGGGCATCGCCGATGGAAAGACGACATCATAATTGGAATTGCCGACGATCAGTTTGGCTTCGAGAACTTCGTTCGAATCATAGACGTCGTAATTGACCTTGATGCCGGTCCGCGCTGTGAACCCGGCCAAGGTGTCGGGGCCGATATAGTCGCTCCAGCCGTAGACGTTGAGGATCTTCTCTTCGGCGGCCGCGGGCAGGAGCCCTGCCAAAACATATGTCATGACACCGGCGAGCAGGGCGGCGATCTTCGCCGGGGCAATGTTTGGCCGTGTCAACGCATCCCCCAGATCTCGCGGGCGGGAATGTACGGACAAAGCGCCGGGAATCAAGCGGCAAGCTGGAAAGGATTCACCTCGGCACGCGCCATGTGCGCACCCGCACCGCTGCCAGGCGAAGCGATGCTAATGTCTGTTCAGCCGATCCCTGGCTTTCCTTCCTTCCATGCCTCGCCCCGCCGGGTTCAAACCGGCGGGGCTTTTTCTTTCAATTCGTCGCGGTGGTCTGCGAACCCGGCATATGAATGAGATATTCAAAGACCGCGGTCAGGTCTTCATCGTCCATTTTTCCGATGGGGCGCCATGGCATGCGTTCGCTCAGCACATGTCCACCGGGATCTATGCCGGTGCGCAAGGTTTTTACGAATGCGTCGCGCGTCCAGTCTTTTACGATATTGAGGTCGGGCCCTATGGGTCCGAGCTGGCCGGGAACGCCGCCGGTCAATTGCGGGCCGTGGCATTCGCGGCAATCCTGATAGGATAAGATATATTCGCCGTAGCGGGCTGTCGGGCCCTTCGGTGGGGCGAAGTTGACGCCGGTCACGATGGGTTTGCCCGAGGGGAGCAGGCCCGCGCCCAGCATGGCAAGCCCCAACAGATTGAGCTGATCCGGCGGATCCGCGATTTCCCCGCCGGCCGGGGGCCGGCTGCGGATATAGGCAATGAGCGCCTGCGTATCCTCATCGCTCAACCTGCTGGCGCTCGTGTAGGACATCATCATCAGCCAGTGCCCGTCCGCGTCGACGCCATTGCGGATGGCCCGGAAGATGTCGCCATCCGACCAGTGGCTCACGCGGCCGGTGGGTGTGAGATTGGCGGACACAAACGCCCCCAGATAGATCGGCAATTCCTTGCCGACGTCCATGCCGCCGGTAAGCGTGCCGGTTTTCGAATGGCAGGCGCCGCAAAAACTATCGGAGATGGCCCGGCCGCGCTCGATCTGTTCGGCGGTGCCCGCGACCTTCACGTTTTGCACCGGCGCGCTGCGCATATGCAGCTTGACGAGGCCGGAGGCCACAAGCACGCTCACCGAAAAAGTCGCCGCCGCCAGGAGCGCCGTTGCGCCCAGGCCGCCCCATTTCAAGACACTCTTTTTGAGCCGCCATGCGCGCGTGCCCGACCAGACCAGCACCGCGGTTAGGGCGAGCAAAGTCATCAACCAAATAATATTCGACATGATCCCTCCTCGAACAGCCGCACCGGACAGTTGCCGGCACTTGCCGGTTTTCTGCTGATCCGGATCGCGCAACGGATTCGGAGGCGTGTTGTCGAGGGATGAAATTACGAGGCAGTCTCAAGCTGCGCTTTTCGCGTTACAGGCGTAACGGCCTGCACACCTCATTGTGAATGAGGCGATTTAAACTTCGGCCGAGTCGAGGAAGCGGGGGACTTGGAAAGCTGCGATCGCGCCTATCTTTAGGGCAATGCGCAAAGGCGCGAATGACGGAGATCGCGCTCTAGAGGATGATCGTTCCAAATTGAATCAGAATCGCGCTCCAAACGTGCCGTCAACACGCGGGCCGGAGCAAAGCCCGGCTGGTCTGCTCGCAGAGCCATTGCTCGGCACGGTCATAGGACCATCCATTGTCATCGTGGAGCGTGAATAGCCCGGAGTAACCCAGATAGAACCAGAACACGTCGACCGCGTCCTTGACATCCATGCCCTCGTGCAGCGCACCCAGGTTGAAGAGGCGCTCGGCGATTGGCACGAAAGCCTGCCGGTAGCCCTTCGTCGCCATGGCCAGGGTCGAAGCCGCCCCCTGGTCGTGTGGCGCGGTTGTGATCATCACGCGGATGATGTCCTCATAATTCTCGCGCATGACCCGGCAGACCTTGGTCGTGTAACCGATAATCGCCTCCGGCTCGTCCATATTCGCCGCGGTACGGACCGAGGTCTCGATCATCGGATCTTCCATTTTGGTCTCGATCAGGGTTCGCAGCAGGCCCTGTTTGCCGCCGGATACGGCGTAGACCGTCGCCGGTGCAACGCGCGCGAGCGTCGCAATATCGTCCACTTTGGTCGAGAAATATCCTTGTTCGCTGAACAGCTTCCGCGCCGCGCAAATAATCGCCTGCCGGGTCGCCTCAGCATATTCCACGCGCCGGCTAACCCCCTGCGGCTGTCCATCCAAGTTACCACGTCTAGCCATGCTGGTCCTTATGTGATAGAGTTCCACTCTGATCTTCGGATAATGACTATGGGTACCACAGTAAGCAACTATATTCTAGAGCAAATCTAATTTTATGCGAGCTTGCCTTTATCCACCAAGGCCGATCGCAACCGAGAAGGAGCTATTTGATGGTGATAAGGCCCATGATTGTTCGGACCGCAGCCGCGGCCAGCCAATCGCTCGTCATGCAAAGCAGTCCCGAGGTGCTTGGTAACGAAGCCTTTCGCGCCAGCGACAGACTCCAGGACATGCCTTCGCTTCAGGATGAAAACATTGGGAGTGAGATGCAGAGGCCTGCTCATATCCTTTTTGTTGATGATGATATGACAATGCAACAAATGGTTGCGAATTACCTCGAAGAGCAAAATATGCAGGTCGTGTCGGCTTACCGGCGGATGGACGTGCAGCGGCAATTGGCAATCGGCACGCCGGACCTCGTCATCCTCGATCTGCGGCTCGGTCAGGATGACGGCCTCGACCTTTTGCGCGAGATCCGGCTGCACTCCGACGTTCCGATCATCATCACGACCGGCCATCGCCGGGAGGAGATCGATCGCGTCGTCGGCTTGGAACTCGGCGCCGATGATTATCTGGTCAAGCCGTTTGGTCTTCGCGAACTTCTCGCGCGCATCAGGGCCGTATTGCGCCGGCAGCAATTGGGATCGATCGCAGCGCAACGCAATGCCGAAGTCGGGCGCTGCCGCTTTGGCGGCTGGCAGCTCGATCGGCGCGCCCGCCGTCTGACCGATCCGAGCGGCGCGCCGGTGGCGCTGACCAAGGGCGAATATGCTTTGCTGATCGCGTTTCTCGATGCGCCGCAGCGGCCTTTGACGCGCGAATCGCTTTTGCAGGCGACGCGTGTTCACGAAGATGTTTTCGACCGCAGCATCGATGTCCAGGTGCTGCGCCTGCGGCGCAAACTCGAAACCGATCCGAGCATGCCGCGTGTGATTCAAACCGAGCGCGGCGTTGGTTATGTCTTCGCCCTGCCAGTGGAGCCGCTCTGACGAAAGCGCATCGAACGGGACCGGAGCGGCAAAAAACGAGACCGGCGCAAGCAGGCCTATGCTCGCAAAGAAGCGCCTTGTCCCGGTTTGTTACAATTGTAACCCGGTTTTCAACGTCCGGAATGGTGCGGCAATATGGGCGCCGCAGGCTCTCTCCAATCAGCAAAACGGGGAGGACAGCCATGCCCTTTAAAAGCCAATCATTTCGCGACGCGGCCTTTATCGAAACATCGGCGGCATCGAAACAAAACCAATGGCTGCGGTCCATCGCCGCGCTGCTGGCGCGTGTGGAAGCTAGCATCGGAGGCGGTTTGGCGGCGTTTGGCGCGTTTATATGCCCGATTTTTTTTGAGTCGCCGGCCAATGGAGCCGCGCGACCGGACATCGCGCGATTTCAATCGCGCGGGCCGGATGAGGTCAGACGGCGGGAACTGACGAAAGGCTTTTCGCGTAGCGCCGCCGCCTGGAACCGTGCGAAGGCGCGAAGAAGGCGGGCGCGATGATCGCAGCCAATCTGCGGCGCTGGACGCCGATCTGCGCCGTACTGCTCCTTCTCAATAGTGCTCAAGCCGGGGGGCAGGACGTTCAAATAGCCGACGTCGGGCGGCCGGGAGAGCAGGAACCCATTACGCCGATCCCGCTGGTGCCGGCCGGTGATCCGCGCAAAGTGTCGCTTGGCGAACGCCTCTTCAAAGATCCGCGTCTGTCACATGACGGAACGAGAGCATGTATGACCTGTCATGACGTTTCGAGCAATGGCGCCGACGCCAGCGAACGCGACAGGGGCGTCGACGGCTCGCTCTATCAGTTCAATACGTCCACGGTCTTCAACGCGGCGCTGAGTTTCAGGCTCGGCTGGGAAGGACGTTTTCTGAGCCTTGAAGAGCATGTTGAAGCCTCGCTCAACAACCCGGTCCTGATGGGAACCAATATCGATGAGGTGCTCGTCAAGCTCAAAGCCGACGATGAATATACTGGCCTCTTTCGCGAGGCTTACGGACACGCGCCCGACCGTGGCAGTCTCTTCAACGCGTTTGCGAGCTATGAACGGTCGCTGCTCACGCCGGCGAGCCGCTTCGACCGCTGGCTCCAAGGCGACGTCAGGGCGCTCTCGCCCGAGGAACTGAACGGCTACCAATTGTTCAAATCGCTTGGCTGCATCTCCTGCCATCAAGGCGTGAATGTCGGCGGCAATCTCTTCGAACGGCATGGCATCTTTCGTCCGCTGGCTTCTCCGACGCCGGAGATCGTCAGGGTTCCAAGCTTGCGTAACGTCGCCACGACGCCGCCCTATTTCCATGACGGCAGCTCGCCGACGCTGAGCGATGCCGTCCGAAAAATGGGAGAAGCCCAACTCGATCGGAATTTATCGGATCAGCAGATCGAGATCATTGTTGACTTTCTCCAGTCTCTGACAGGAACCTTTCACGGGGCGCCCGTGGTGGCGGCGCGGCCATGAAAATAGCACCGGCCTTTGTCGCCGTTCCCCTCTTGATCTTATTGCTCACCTGGCTGTCGCTACGCGCCGCCAACCTCGATGCCGAACTCTTTGACCACGCTCTTGGAGAGCTCGATCATTTCGGCATGGTTGAGGCGGGGCTCGACCGGGATGTTCTCAACGCACGCTCCGGCCTATTGCGGAACTACGATCCGCTGGTGAATGAGGTTCATGCCATCCACGCTTCGATCGCCAGATTGCGCGAAGCCGTCGCCGCCGACGAGCAGATGGTGAAGATCGTCGACCAGCTCGAGCAATCGGCTCGCCGCCGGGAGGATCTGATCGAGCAATTCAAGAGCAGCAATGCCTTGCTGCGGAATTCGCTTGCCTATTTCTCCATGTTCAGCGACCGCCTCGTCCCGGCGGATCAGGTCGAGTCTTTGACGCCTGGAGTCGGCGCGCTTGTCGCTGCCATGCTGCGCCTGACGCTCGACACGTCGTCTGCGACGGCGCTCGCGGTCCAGGACCGGCTCGATGAGTTGTCAAGGCAGCCCGTCTCGCCGGGCGATGCCGATGCGGTTCAGGCCCTGTTGGCGCATGGGCGCTTGCTGCACAATCTTCTGCCGGCGACGGATAAAATATTGAAGGCGTTATGCAGTTCGGCGGATAAGGCCAACCGCAAGCTGGTACGGGCCCTGATTCTCTCCCACCAGGACACCTCCCGCGCGACGGCGCGGCTTTTCCGTATCGTGCTCTACGTCGCGTCGCTCATCCTCGTCGCGGCGCTTGTCTATCTTGGCATGCAGGTCCGGGCGCGGGCGTTTGTGCTTCAACGGCGCGCGGCATTCGAGCATGCGCTTGCGGGCATTTCGATACGTTTTCTCAGAGCGCCGCAAAACCTCGATGCCAATATCGATCAGGCGCTTGCGGATATGGCTGAAAGCATTCGCGCGGACCGCGCCTATTTCCTGCTCTCCGGCCCGGCGCCACGGCTTCACAAATGGTGCCGGCCGGGCGACAGCTTTCCGCCTGGCTGGCCGCAATCCGCCCCGGCGCTCGCCGCGAAGTCGAGCCGGAATCGCGAGGGCGTTGTTTATCTTCCCAACGTGAAGCTCGCGCCCAAGGCGGAGAGCGATGCCTATGCCGCTTTCGGTGCGAAGGGCCTGGCATGGGCTTTGGGTTCGGCGAGCAATGGCGCCGAAGTGCTTCTCGGATTCGAGATCGTCCATCGCCCCTGCAACATCAGGCCCTCCGACGAACATGGCCTGTGGCGCATGGCCCTAAATGTCATCGTCAATGCCGTGGAGCAGAATCTCACCGAGAGCGAGAAAGCGCGATTGGAAAAGCGGCTGCAGCAGGCCCGCCGGATGGAAACGCTCGGTGCCTTCGCGAGCGGCATAGCGCATAATTTCAACAATATCGTCGGCGCGATCCTCGGCTTCGCCGAAATGGCACAAGCGCAGGTGGCGGCCGACAGCCGTCCCGGCCGTAATGTCGTTGCGATCCATCGATCGGCCGAACGCGCACGCGATCTCGTCGACCAGATCCTCGCTTTTGGCCGCCGCGACGTGCGCCGGGGACGCGTCAACCTGCCGTCCCTTATCGCCGAAGCCGAGACTTTGCTCAGGGCATCATTGCCGCCGGGGATCAAGCTCGTGATCCACGAGGTGCCTGAAGCAGCCATATCCGCCGAGACGGCACAGTTGCAGCAGGTGATCCTCAACCTGTGCAGCAATGCGGCGCAAGCCATGTACGGGAGGGGCTACGTCGAAATGGAGACGCGCATCGAAGAGATCACCCGGACAAAATCGCTGAGTCACGGCGATCTTCGGCCTGGCCGCTATGTCTGTATCGCGGTGAGCGATACCGGATGCGGCATGGACGAAGCAACTCTGGATCGGATTTTCGAACTCTTCTTCACCATGCGTCCGGATGGAAATGGATTGGGTCTCGCAACGGTGCGCGAGATCGTGCGCGAATATGGCGGCGCCATGAATGTCGAAAGCAGCCCAAGCAAAGGCAGCCGTTTCGAGGCGTGGCTTCCATGCCTCACAGGATTGGAGCGGTGCGTGGCCGAGGATATGCCGGTGCTTCCGCTGGGACGTGGCGAGACCGTGCTGATGATGGAGGCCAATGTCGAGCAATTGCTGCGAGACGAGGAGATCCTCGCGGCGCTCGGCTATGAACCCATCGGTTTCTCATCGGCGGAAGATGCTTTGGCCTCCTGCCGGATGGAGCCGGAACGCTTCGACGCCTTTGTGATCGGCCATCTCGTGCAGGCAAGAGGGGAACTCGAACTCGCGGAGGCTTTGCATAAGATCGCGCCGCATCTGCCGATCATTCTCGCAACGGCATGTGCCGAGGAAATCGATGCCCGCACCATGCTGAGCACCGGCATTTCCGAAGTGGTCAGGCGCCCGCTTGTTGCGTCCGAGCTCGCAGCGGCGCTCGCGCGCACCGTGGAATCTGACTTCCCGGATCGCCGCCGCGCGGCGGGATGCTGACATTCGCGGTTGCGGATATTACGGCGCGTAACCACTTTTTCGCCTGCTGAAATCGCGCCGTAGCGCCGTCGATCCATCCTTCCCAGACTTGAAATGGAAAGGCTGAATCGATGTTGAAGAATGGTTCGTCCAGGCTGTCCGCCCCGTATCCTCTGCAGCACGCGAACCAAGGCAAGAGTTTGCTGCTTGCCGAAGGCACGCATCCTCTCATGCGCGAGAAGACGGTGCTGCCGGCCGATAAAGCCTATGCCGGCGCCAGGCAGATCTGGAATGGCGCGGTCAACCGGTTCCCGGCTGTATTCGCATTATGCGAAACGGCCGATGATGTCCGTGCCGCCATATGGGCCGCGCGCACAATGGACTTCCTCTATCGGTCCGCGGCGGCGGACATGATTGGGCGGGACGATCCCTGCGTCAGGATGGGCTGGTGATCGATCTGTCGGGCATGCGCCAGGTCGAGATCGACGCGGCGGCGCGAATTGCGACCGTCGCGGCGGGCGCCAGGGCCGCCGATGTGATCGCGGCCGCCGCTCCATATGGCCTTGCGGCGGTAACGGGCAATTGCGGCGCGGTCGGCATGGCCGGTCTCACGCTTGGCGGCGGCTACGGTCCCTTGACCGCGCGCTATGGCCTCGCGCTCGATACTCTGCTTAGCGCTGAGGTCGGGCTCGCCGACGGCCGGTGCATCGTCGCCGACCCGGTCGAACATCCGGACCTGTTCTGGGCGCTGCGCGGCGGCGGCGGCAATTTCGGCGTGGTCACATCCATGCGCCTGCGCTTGCATCCGGTCGAGAAGCTGCTGGCAGGCATGATGCTCTTTACGTGGTCCGAGGCGGAGACCGTCTTGCGCCGTTATGGCGAAATGATCGAGTTCGCGCCAGATGAACTCGCGGTGATGGCCGGCGTCCTTCCAGGACCGGACGGCGATCCCGTCCTGTTTCTGTCGCCGGTCTGGAGTGGCGAACTGGCGCAAGGCGGGCAGGTCATGCGGGATCTGCGGCGTCTCGGCACGCCATTTTTTGTGCAGATCGACCAGATGACCTGTGGCGAATTGCTCGGCATGTATGACGCCCATGTGGTGAGCGGCCGGCACTATGCGATCGAAACCCGCTGGTTACCGAAGCTGACGCCCGATGCCGTCGCGTCGATCATCGCGGCCAGCACGCACAGAAGCTCGCCATTTTCAATGGTCGCCTTGCATCATTTCCATGGCGCGGCCACGCGGGTGCGCGAGGACGCGACCGCGTTCGGTCTGCGTCAGGACCATTTCCTCGTCGAGATTGTCGCGGCCTGGGAGCCGGGATTTGCGAAGGATGCGGCAATGCACCGGCAATGGGCGAGAAATCTTTGCCAAAGCCTTGCGCCGGCGTCGCTGCCGGGCGGCTATGCAAATCTGCTCAGTCCCGACGCGTGGGATCAAATCAAATTCGCTTATGGAAGCAATATCTCAAGGTTGAGGCATGTGAAGTATCGGTTCGATCCTGACGGCGTTTTCACATCTGCCATTCCGCTGCCGGTCTGAGACTTCCAAACTCGACGCGGAGGATCTTCCATGACCAAAATTGTCGTGTTTCTCTACGGACTCGCCGCTTATCTCGTGTTCTTCTTCACTTTCCTTTACGCGATCGGGTTCATCACCGGTCTGGCCGTGCCGAAGACGATCGACAGCGGAACGGTCGGGAAGTTCGACGAATCGCTCATCATCGACCTTCTCTTGCTGTCGCTATTTGCCGTGCAACACAGCGTCATGGCGCGAAAATCCTTTAAGCAATGGTTGACAGGATTCATCCCGAAATCCGCCGAACGCAGCACCTATGTGTTGCTGGCCAGCTTGGTTCTCATTCTGTTGTTCGTTGAATGGCGGCCGATCTCATCGGTCGTTTGGCATGTTACTAACCCGCAATTGGCGGTAGCTGTAACAAGCCTGTCGTTCTTCGGCTGGCTGTTGGTGTTGCTCAGCACGCTCATGATCAATCATTTTGAACTGTTCGGCCTTCAGCAGGTGATATTCAATCTTGCCGGAAAAATGGCCTCCGAGCCGCGTTTCAAGACGCCGATGCTCTACGAGATTGTTCGGCATCCCATCTATCTCGGTTTTATTATCGCGTTCTGGGCAGCGCCGGTCATGACGGCCAGCCACCTCCTATTCGCAGCTGTGACCACCGCCTATATTTTCATTGGCATCGCTCTGGAGGAGCGTGATCTGGTCGAACTCTTCGGCGATGAATACCGGCGTTATCGCAAGCGCGTCTCCATGCTTCTACCCTTCTGGCGCGGACAGCCAAAGACGGTGAAGAGATGATCTTCCGGCAAATTTTCGACAAGGTGTCGAATACATATACGTATCTCCTTGCAAGCCGACACGGTGGCGAGGCCCTGATCATCGATCCGGTGCTGACCAAGGTCGATCACTATTTGCAATTGCTCGCCGATCTCGACCTCCGCTTGGTCAAGGTCGCCGATACGCATTTGCATGCCGACCATGTGACCGGCATCGGCATGCTTCGCGACAGAACGCGCTGCATTACGATGATGGGCGAGCAAAGCCATGTCGACGTCGTTTCCATGTGGCTTTCCGACGGAGACCGGATCACGATCGAAGGTTTGAGCCTCGATGTGCTTTATACGCCGGGCCACACAGATGATTCCTACAGTTTCATCATGGGCGACCGAGTGTTTACCGGCGATACATTGCTGATCCGCGGGACCGGCCGGACCGACTTCCAAAGCGGCGATGCCCGGCTTCAATACGAAAGCCTGTTCAACCGGCTCTTGAAGCTGCCGGACGAGACGCTTGTCTATCCCGCGCATGATTATAAGGGCGATACGGTCAGCACGATCGGCGAGGAGAAACGCTGCAATCCGCGTCTGCAAGTGCGCTCCGCCGACGAATATGCGGCGCTGATGGAAGGCCTCGACCTTCCCGATCCGATGATGATGGACATCGCTTTGCCGGCCAATATGCGCCAGGGGCTGGAGCAAACCGGGATCAGGCAGCGCGGCTGGTCATTGAGCACGGCGCAGGCGCGCCGGCTGATCGACAATAACGAGGTGATCCTGATCGATCTGCGCGAACCAAGCGAGTGCGAAAAACAAGCCGTCATTCGCGGCGCCCTCAACCTACCCTATGGCAATGTCGCCGGGGCTCTCGGCACGGGCGGCGTTCTTCGCGAACTCGCACGCGCGACGGGACACCTATTGCTTTTTTATTGCGCGACCGGCGAGCGCAGCGCGATGGCGGTTCAAGCCGCGCAGGAGGCAGGGATCAGTGCGGCGTGTCATGTCGACGGCGGCCTTGCGGCCTGCGGGTCTTTGCTATCGCGGCTTGGACGGGGCGTCACCGGCCGTTGAGGCCTTGATGCGTCTTGTTGATGGAAAATAATTGGGCTGCAAAGCAGGTGCGATATGTCCTCGCTTCGCAGCTCAAATTTGCGCGCCTTGCGAGGGCCATTCCAGAGCTGGGTTCTGACAGAATCAGAACCGAGCTCCATGATTTTGTTTTGACGCGTTTTCTTCACGCGAAACATCATCCACTTCGCTCGAAAACGCACTAGCCAATGACGAAAGGCAGTTGGCGCGGGCCGCGCAGCAGGCCGTGCGACCATGTGACTTTCGCATCGGGCGCTAG
>JAATEW010000401.1 GCA_015655535.1 Hyphomicrobiales bacterium
CGCCGGTAAGGGTGAAACGGTGCGGTAAGAGCGCACCGCGCGGATGGTAACATCGGCGGCACGGCAAGCCCCACCGGGAGCAAAACCGAATAGGGGCGACATAAGGGCTTTTCGAAAGAGAAGCGCCTTGGGTCCGTCTCCGGATCGTCGCCCGGGTTGGTTGCTTGAGGCGGCCGGTAACGACCGTCCCAGAGGAATGGCCATCACGCTCGCGGCATCGCCGCGAGCCATACAGAACCCGGCTTACAGGCCGGCTGGCGCACTATCATTTCACAAAGATGGGTTGAAGCAGAAAGTGTCATGCTTGGCTCCCGGAATTGATCCGGGGACCGGCCATGATCCGATCGGATGTCCGCGTCATTGCGAGCCAACGGATCCGGCCATAGCCCGTCGCTTGCGACGGGCGTCGTATAAACGACGCCCTATGGGCCGGCCCGATGACAGGCTCCGCGAAGCAATCCGGGGACGCATTTTGACCTTTGCCCTGGATTGCTTCGGAGCTTTCGCTCCTCGCAATGACGGCCTTGCCTAGACCAAGCGCCCCGCAGCATGGGCAAGCATCGTGTAAACCTTGCCCGTCTCCGATGCGAGATAGGATCGCGTCACCGTATCGTCGCGATCGTCGCGATTCACATCCGACAAGAGCCGCTCGAATTCCTTCACATAGCGATCGACGGTTTTGTGAAATTCCGTATCGGTCCGATAGCGGCGGCGGATCTCATCGAATGTCTGCTGGCCGCGCGCCGTATAAAGATGGGCTGAAAACGCATCGGGTTCGCCCCTTCTGTAGCGGTCCCAGGCGTCGGCCGCGGCATCGGCATCGATCATCCTTGTGATGTCGAGAGAGATGGTTTCGAGTTCGACGCTGGCCGGCGGCGCATGACGCGCCGGTCCGCGCGGAATGGCCGGACGATTGTCTTCCACGCGCGCTGGCGCCGCCGCCGGCTCGTCGCGCGAGGCGCGGGCGAGAAGGTCGGACAGCCATCCGCCGCCACGATCGGCGGGAGCTTGCGGCCGCGCCGCGGCGGCGGGCGGCGCCACCGGCACGCGTTGCGGCGGAAGATCGCGGCGCGGCGCTTCAGGGAGTGGCGCTGGGGCACGCGTCACCGGTTCCGGCTTTCTGAACCCGGAGGAAGAACGCTCGGGAAGAACCGACACGGCGGCCGGCTGTTCGGCGACATCGAAGGCGCGGCCCGATTTCGTCACGATTTCGGTCAATTCGTTCAGAGCCCGGACCTGATCGAAGACAATGCGGCGCATGGCAGCGGCCTGTTCCGCCGTCTCCTGCGGAAGATCCGTCACGCTGCGGCGGACTTCTTCGCGCGTCGCGTCGAGCTCTTCCTGGATGGTGCGGGCCATGCCCCGCATTTCGGTGGCCGCCGATTGGAAACGGTCCGTCGCCTGCCGCATGATCGTGTTCAATTCGGTATTGGCCTGCTCATAGGCTCCCCGCAAGGCCGAAGCCGTCCGCTCGCGCTCCTTGCCGGTGTTGGACCTGATCTCGCCGAACTGCTGCTCGATCAGGCCCGCCGTCGCTTGCGTTGCCTCGGTGAGGAAGGACCCAATCTCTCTCGCGCGGGTCTCTGCCTGTTTGAAGGATTCATCGACCAGCGCGCCGAAGGACTCCATGACGTTTTCGAAATCCTCGCTTTTCGCGTTGACGCGCGACAGCAGGTTTTCGAGCGCGGCGCGGCGCTCGTCCAGCATCTGATCGAGTTCGCGTTGCGAACGTGCGAGTTCGCCGGCCGAATAGCTCAAGGTTTGCTGATGCCGCGCAATCGTCTCGGCGAGCGCTTGCGCGTCGGTCATGGTCTTGTCGGCGGTCATGTTCAAATGGCCGACATCGGCGGAGACGCGGCCGAAGGCGCTTTGGAAATCCTGCAGCCTCTCCGACAGAGTCCGCTCTATCGAGATGAAATTCGCGCTGGTCTCGCCGATCATCCGCTGCAGCGACTGGCCGCTGAGATGCAGCTTATCGATGAGGTCGACCAGTTCGGTGCGAAGCCTATTGCCGGTTTCGGCCAAGGTGCCGACCGAGGCTCCGGCGCCGTTCACGAGCGCATCGTGCAATTGTGCCGAGGACTGATCGATCGCCGCCGTCAGTTCGGTCTGTTTCTGGCCGAGATGCTGGAGGATCGCGCTGCCACGGTTTTCCAAAGTATGCGTGACGATTTCGCCGACGCTGGTCATTTCCTTGGCGATTTCACCGCCGCGTGCGGTCAGGATCTCGACAAGCCCGGTGCCCTTCGTGTCGAACAGCGCATGCAGGGCACCCGTGTGACCGGCCAGCAATTCGTGCAATTGGCGGCCGCGTTCGCCGAGAGACCCATCGAGTTCCACGAGACGGTTGGCGAGCGCCGTCGCGATCTCGTTGACGCGGCCCGTCAATACGCTGCCGATTTCGCTCGTCCGGCCGGCCAGAGTCGAGTCGAGATCGAGGATCGCCTGGGCGAGCGCGTTCCTGACTTCCTCGGTGCGGCCCGACAGCAGTTGACCCAATTCGCCGGTCTCGCGATCGAGAACCGAGCGCATGTTCGCCGCGTGTTCGCCGAGCGTCTGATTGAGTTCGGTCGCCCGCGCGACGAGACTGTCGGCGACGGCATGGCCGCGCGCGTCGAGTTCGCCCGAAACCGTATCGAGCCTGCTGACCACACGGTCTTCGAAGAGTGAAATACGATTGTCGAGCGTATCGGCGATCTCGATCGCCCGGTCGCCCAGCACCTGATTCACCTCGTCGGCCTTGTCGGACAATGTCGCCGTCAGAGCCGTCGAGCGGCTCGTGAGAATGGCTACGATCTCAGCCGCCTTCATATCGAGGGCATGGGTCACGTCCCGGCCGCCGTCGCCCAAGACTTTGGCGATTTCGATCGCGCGGCTTGCCAGAGCCTCATTAAGCGCGCGGGAGCGCGTCTCAAGACCGGCATCGATCCGCGCCACCAAAGTCTCAAGGAGCTGTGCGATCTCCTGAGTCTTGGTCGTAGTTTTGTCTTCAAAGGCGTCGATCTGAGTCGTAAATACATGCGCCGTTTCTTCGGCGCGCGCTCCGAGCTTCGTGTTGAGCGCGTCGCCATGCACGGTCAGCACATTTTCGATGGCTTCGAGCCGGTCGGCGAGCGTCGCCGTGAAACGCTCGGCATGGACGCCGAAATCACTGACGGCGCCAGCGCCCTGCACGGTGAACATTTCTTCCGCACGGCCGAAAAGTTCGGAGAGATTGGTAGTGAGCTGTTCCGTATAGGCGTCGAGATTGGCCAGAACGCCGTTGCCCTGCGTACCGAACAACTCTTGGACACGGCCGAAGTGGTCGGTCAAAGTCGCCGCGAGTTGTTCCGTATGGGCATCGAGATTGGCCAGAACGCCGTTGTCCTGCGCACCAAACAGCTCTTGGACACGGCCGAAATGGTCGGTCAAGGTCGCCGCGAGTTGTTCCGTATGGGCATCGAGAGCCTGCGTGACGGAACCGCCCTGGTTTCCGAACAATTCGTCGATGCGATCGAAATAATGCGACAGCGTCGTCGACAGGCCGCGCGCGTGGACGTCAAGATTGTCGGTAACCGCGTTACCCGCCGCCTTGAACACATCGTCCATATGTTGCGAATGATCCGTCAGCGTCGAGGTCAGCCGGTTGGTGTGAGAGTCGAGCCCGCTGATCAAAGCACGCTGCCTCTCGTCGAAGAGACCTTCGACGCGCGCGAAAGCGTCCGACAGCGCCGACATGAACCGCTCGCTGTGGGAATCGATACGCTCGACAACCGAACCGCCCTGGCCGCCGAATATCTCTTCCGCCCGAACAAACAAGGTGGTCAGGGACGAGGTCAAATATTCCGTATGGGCATCGAGATTTTCAGCCAGCGCATTGCCTCCGCTGACGAAGGTTTCCTGGAAGCCGGTGAGACGATCGGCCAGATGTTCGTTGATCCGATCGCTATGCATGGCGAGCGCGCTGATCGCCTCATGCGCGACTTCGCCGAACCTCTCGTTGAGGTCGCGGGTCTGATAGGCGATCGCCTCGATCGCCTGCCCAGCGCTGGCCTCGAAGGTCTCCTGCATCGCGCCGGCGTGGTTTGCCAGAGCCGCGGTCGTCTCTTCGGCGACGGTTGCGAATCTTTGCTGCAACGCTTCGCCGTGCTGCACGAACTGCCTCTGCAGATCGCTGAGCTTGTCATTGAGGTCGCGGGTCTGGAAACTCATGGCCTCGACCGCCTGCCCCGCGCTCGCCTCGAAGGTTTCCTGCATCGCGCCGGCATGGCTTGCAAGAGCCGCAGCTGTCTCTTCGGCGACGGCTGCGAACCTTTGATGCAAGCCTTCGCCATGCTGCTCGAACTGCGATTGCAGATGTGCATGGCTGTCTTCGATGAGGGCCGAAAGGCTGGCGGCGGATGTGTCGAACATCTCGCGCGCGGCGGCGGTGCGTTCTTCGAACGTGCCTGCGATCTGCGAGCCGACTTCCGCCAAATTGGCATGCAGGTTCGGACCGTGAACCGCCACGATCTCATGCAGCCTCTCGCCCACTTCGGCAAGTTGCGCCGTCAGGCTTTCGCCGCGCGAGGAGATGGTGTCGGCGATATGCGCGCCGGTTTCATCGAGCCTTTGCGCCACCTCATTGCCGCGCATGCTGAGGTCGGTTGCCAGCACATCGCTGGTCTGGGCCAGGTTGGCCGCGACCTCATTGCCCGTCTGCGCCAACCGGCCGAGAATATCCTGGCTCCGCGCCGACAATTGCTCGGCAAGATCGTTGCCGGACCGGCTCAAAGTGAGACGGATCTCCTCGCCCTTGGCACCGAGCGACGCCATCACGCGTCCGCCAGCCTCCCCGACGCTTTCTGCGAGCTTCGCCGAAGCCGTGTCGAGTTCGCGCGAAAACGACTCATGCGCACCCGAAATCGCATTGCGGACGCGGTCGGCATTCACGAGAAGCGATTCGCGTTCGGAGGATAATTCATCGATCAAGGCGCGGATGCGGCGTTCATTATCGCCATAAGAGCGTTCCATATTGGACACTTCGGAACGCACCAGCGTTTCGAGTTCGCCGGCGCGGGCAAGCGCGCGCTCGATTCCGTCTCCCATGGAAGCAACTTCGCGGCGGATGGCCTGCGACAATGTCACCATCTGCTCGGTGGCCGAGCCTTCGGGTTCGGCAAGGCGCAAGGCGACCTCCGTCATCGACCGCGCAGTCAAGCGCATTTCCTGCGCCCGCCTCGCCATGGTCGCGGTGACGAAAAAGAAGATCACGGGTCCGACGATGGCGAGAAGATAAAGCGCCATTTGCGAACGCGGAAAATCCGCACCTTCGCCGAAGAAATTCGCCCAATTCGTCCAGGCATAGAGGCCCCACAGGCCGACCCAGAGGACGGAAAGCGCAGCCGCGACGATGGTCGGCGTGCGGCTCGGCCGGACCTGAAGCGCGCGCAGAATCTGGCCAACCGAATGGCGATCGTCATTGGCAGGCATCGAGGAAGGCACGACCGGGCTTGCCGGCGCATGCGGCTCGGCTCCGGCCGGCGTGGACACTGGGGAAGACACCGGCACGGCTGTGCCAAAGGCTGGCGCTTTTTCGATTTCCGGCAGGCGTGGCGGCGGAGCCTTGACGCCAGGGCCAGTTTCCTCGGCGGCGCTCAAGACCGGCGGCTTGACCGGCGGAGCAGCGGATTTGACCGGATTTTTGGAGATGATCTTGTCCGGGACCCATTTGCGCAATTCGGGCGTGCCCTTATCAACCGTTTCCGGATTGACCGTTTCAGCCCCTTCGGGCGGGCCTACGAGGTTCAAAGCCTCCTCAATCGCCGACAAAGCCGCGGCGGCAGGATCTTGAGCTTTGCCGGGATTGGCCATTCGATGCCCCTTTTTTATAAGGTCCAGCGCTTCCGATGTTACGGCTTTCCGTAATCCTGTCGGTCTCTGTTAACCACGCGCCACTCTACCGCGCGGAACAAGGGATTTAAACTGGCCGTATCGTTTCTTTACAAACGTCGTTAACCGAACGGTTACCATAAGAGGACAGAGCCCTTTCCCGCCTCTTCAAAATGGCACACCTAAAGTCGAAGCCGCTTCCGGGTAAGCCCGAGCTTTAGTCTCGGTCCGCGGAATGCGGGAAACGCCGTCATATGGATTGAGCATGGAAAATCAGGCAATGCAAATGCCCCCGCTCGATCTCGGCCATCTGGAGGCCCAGACCCTAGGCGATGAGGCCTTGGAACGGCAACTCTTGGCCTTGTTTCGCGTGCAAGCCCGGCAAATCCTGTTCGACCTCCAAAATGGCACCTTTAAATCGGCCAAGGTCGGCGCCGATTTCGCGCATCTGCTCAAGGGCTCGGCGCTTGCGATCGGCGCGACCCGCGTCGCGGCTATGGCCGGCGCTTACGAAAATCTCGCCGCATCCCCACATGATGGCGGCCCGGCCTTGATCGTTCTCGAAGCCTTGGCCAACGCCGTCGCGGATGTGCTCGCCGCGATCGACCGCCGCATCGGTCCCTGAAGCTCGAAAACAGGCGCGACAGCAAAGATGCTGTTCTTCGCGGGCGCTCTTCAGTAAAGAAGGCGCCGGATCGGCGCCAGACGCGCTTTTCTCAAAACAAAGAGCGCTTTTTCCCCTGCGAAATGCCGCATCGAGAGGTCATACCCCTCCATGGTCAAAATCACTTACATTGATTCTTATGGTGAATCCCGATCCGTCGAGGCCGAGGAAGGCACGACGGTCATGGAAAACGCCATCCGCAATTCGATCCCAGAAATCGTCGCGGAATGCGGCGGCGGCTGCGCCTGCGCGACATGCCACGTCTATGTCGACGAGGCTTGGTATCCGCTGACGGGCCAACCTTCGACGAAAGAAGAGGACATGCTCGATTTCGCCTATAAGGTCCAACCGAACTCGCGCCTGTCCTGCCAGATCAAAGTCACGCCGCAGCTCGACGGCCTCGTCGTGACGACGCCCAGCCGGCAGGGCTGAAACGCGCATGGCTAACTATAAAGAAGGGCCGAACGCGCCGGCCTATTTGGAGATCGCATGATGGCAGAGAGCATTCAAACCGACGTGGTTATTGTCGGGGCTGGGCCGGTCGGGCTTTTCGCCGTGTTCGAATTGGGGCTGCTCGACGTCAGATGCCATTTGATCGACATCCTGCCGAAACCCGGCGGCCAATGCGCCGAACTCTATCCGGAAAAGCCCATCTACGACATTCCAGGCCATCCGAATGTGAGCGGTCAGGGTCTCGTCGATAATCTCATGAAGCAGGTCGAGCCTTTCCGGCCGGTCTTTCATTATGGCGAGATGGTCGAGGCGCTCGAAGTTCTCGGCACGCCGGAGGCGCCATCCTTCCGGGTGCGCACCGACAATGGCCAGAGCTTCGAATGCAAGACGGTGATCATCGCCGCCGGCGGCGGCTGTTTCCAGCCCAAGAAGCCGCCGATCGACGGCATCGAAGCCTATGAGGGCAAATCGGTCTTCTATGCCGTGCGCAAGATGGAAGATTTCCGCGATAAGAATGTCGTGATCGTCGGCGGCGGCGATTCCGCCCTCGATTGGACCTTGAACCTGCATCCGCTGGCCAAGCGCATCACGCTCGTCCATCGCCGCGACGATTTCCGCGCCGCGCCGCATTCGGTCAATGCCATGCGCGAGCTTGTCGCCGAAGGCAAAATGGATTTGAAGCTCGGCCAAATCGAGTCTTTGACGGGCGCCGACGGGCTTTTGTCAGGCGCCACTTTGCTCGGCGCCGACAAATCCAAAACAGAGCTTGCCTGCGAGCGGCTGATCCCCTTCTTCGGCCTCACCATGAAGCTCGGCCCGATCGCCGACTGGGGCTTGAACCTCAACGAGAACCTGCTTCCGGTCGACACGGAAAAATTCGAAACCAATGTGCCCGGCATTTTTGCCATCGGCGACATCAACACCTATCCCGGAAAGCTGAAGCTCATTTTATGCGGCTTCCACGAGGGCGCGCTCGCCGCGCAAAAAATCCACCGCTACGTCTATCCGGATAAGAAGCTCACCTCCCAATATACGACGTCCTCGTCAGCCCTGCAGAAGAAGCTCGGGGTGAATTGAGGCATAGCGCTAAAGCCATCGGCACGATTCTTTCAACCGTCGTGGCCGGGCTTGTCCCGGCCATCCACGCCAAAGACATCGCTTCAAAGATTGCAGAGAGAGCGAGCGCCGTCCAAACATGGATGGCCGGGACATAGGGCGTTCGGAAGAACGCCCGTCTTTCGACGGGCTATGCCCGGCCATGACAACTGAGAGGGTTTTGGCTCGAACGCCCATCGTTGACAGCGCCCCGCCCCTACGCGCCCTCGACCTCAAGCGCGAAATCGATATTGCCGCGCGTCGCGTGGCTATAGGGGCAGACCTTTTCATGCGTCTCTTCCACCAAGGGGCGCGCCTCGTCGGCGGAGAGTTTCGGGACCTTGACGTGCATCTTGACCGCGATGCCGAAGCCGCCGCCTTCGCGCGGACCGACCGAGGTCTCGCAGGTGACGACCGTGCCAGACACGTCTTTCTTGTGCTGATGCGCGACGAACTCCAGCGCGCCGCCAAAACAGGCCGCGTAGCCCGCCGCGAAAAGATGCTCCGGCGTCGTCGTATTCGGCAGGCCCGGACCGCCCATTTCCTTGCGGACCGAGAGATCGACCGAGACCGAATGGTCGGTCGTCTCGGAATGGCCATTGCGTCCGCCGGTGTTGATTGCGGTCGCCGTTACAAGCGGTTTGATCGTATAAGCTGCCATTTTCACCTCCTAACAAAATCGTTTCCCGGTCGTCTATGCCGGCCTCGCGACATCAAATAGGGCGGCCTCGGCGATCGGCATTCAAACTTTCTTGTCCATCGAAAATAAAAACGGCGCGACATCGCGCACGCCGGGCGCCCGCGCGGTCGCAAAGGGCATGGGACGGCAGACCGCCATGGCGGAGAGCCCCACTCGCGTCGTCAAAAGCCCGTTCAAGACACCCTCACCGAGCCGCGCCGAGACTTTCGCCGCAAGGCCATGACCGACCACTTGCTGCAGCAGGCTGTCGCCCGCCGCCATCCCGCCGGTGATCGTCAGATGCGCGCCGACCGAGCGCGCGAGTTTCAGAAACCCCAGAAGCCCCGGCCGCCCGCCATAGATTTCGGCAATGCGCCGCATGAGACGTATGGCTTGCGCGGCGACGAAAAGTACGTCGATGATGGCGCGCGGCGCAATCGTCGTCACGACCGAAACGCGTTTGGCGGCCTGCGCGATCTCCCGCTGCGCCTCGCGATCGAGCGGTTCGATCAAGGTGCGCTCGGCGATGTCGATCAAATCGCGGCCATCGACAATGTCTTGGCTGAGTTCGGCGAGATGCGCGCGGGCCAGCGCGCTTTCCGGCCGCGTCGAATAAAGCGCGACAAGCTCCTTGATGAGCTTGCGGGCTCTCGCCGTGTCGTCGGCCGTTCGCGCCTCGGCGAAGGCGATATGCAATTCGGCGATGCGGCGTTGCCGCGCGATGCCGAAGAATTCGCGCCCGGCCATCACCAGAAGGGCGATGACGGCGAGCGCGGCAAGAACGATGCCGATCACGCCGAAAGTCAGCGAACGGGCGAAAAGATCGTCGACGAGTTTCGTTAGCCAAAGGCCGATGGCGAGCGACGCAAGTCCGCCGACAGCCGACCAGAACAGCCCGCCCCAGGAGAAAAGCGAGCGCGCGACGACGCCGCGCTTCTGCGCGACTTCGGTGGCCTGCTCCTGCGGATCGGCGGAGGCCATCGCTGCCATGGCTTCTGCCTCGTAAGGGTCGGGCGTCAGTTCGATAACGGGTGCGTCCGGCGATTTCGCCGCCTCGGCCTCGTCGAGACGGAACGCACGCGGCTTGCGATCGGCACTCATGACAACTTGTCTCCGATCAGAAATTGAAGCGCCCGATCGAGCCTTATATGCGGCAAGGGCAATGGCGCGCCTGCGCCGTCGCGGCCCGCAGCCGGCGGCCGGAACCGCACGAAACGATAATCCAGTTCTTCAGGCGTCAAAACATGTCCGCTGTCGCGAAAGACGGCTTTTGGATCGGCCGGCAGTTCGCCCGGAAAGATCGCCGCTTCCGCACGGCCATCGAAAATCTCAGCACCGATTTTCTCGCCCGCCATGGGCGTGCCGATGACGGCATCGAGCCCCTTCTCACCCCGCCCGCCGACGCGGCCTTCGCGCGTCGCCCGCACGGAGGCAAGCGCGATCACATCGATCGCAGCGCCGACATCTTCCGCGCGCGCGATGGCGCGCGCCGTGAGATGGCGCAGAATTGCCTCCAACCGATCATGGCTTTCATGATGCAGATGATCGGCCTTTGTCGCGGCGAAGAGGATCTTGTCGATATGCGGCCGGAATAGCGTCGATAGAAACGAACGCCGGCCGGTGCGGAAAGCCATAAGCACTTCGGTCATCGCGGTTTCGAGATCGCGCACCGCCGCGGGCCCCGCGTTGAGCGCGGCCAGCGCATCGACAAGTACGATCTGCCGGTCGAGCCTTGCGAAATGATCGCGGAAGAAGGGCCGCACCACATGCGCCTTATAGGATTCGTAACGGCGCTCCATCATGGCGGCAAAAGACCCCGGCTCATAGGTCACGCCCTCCTCCACCGCGAGCGGCGCGAAGGTCAGAGCGGGCGAACCCTCGAGATCGCCCGGCATCAAAAAGCGGCCGGGCGGCAAGGTCGAAAACCCAAAATCCTCCGTGCGGCAGGCACGCAGATAGGCGGTGAAAAGATCGGCGGCGCGGCGGCCCTTGTCTTCGTCGGCGGGCGCGCTTGGCGCTTCAGCCAGTGTAAAATGCCGCCAAGCCTCCGAGATTTTTTGTTTATCGATGACGGTCCCCTTGTTCCGTTACGGAAGATCCGCTCGGATCAATTTTTGGCCGGTTGCCTGGAAGAGGTCGGCAAAGGGATTATCTTACTGAGCCCTAATCGATATTCTCGCGGCGTCCTGCCGCC
>JAATEW010000140.1 GCA_015655535.1 Hyphomicrobiales bacterium
CGCGGAAAGGAATCGCAGAGATTGAAGCAGCGCCGGCAGGTGTGACAAATGTCGAAGACGCGCCGCAACTCGGCGTCGAGCTTCGCTTCATCGTAAAAATCGGGATTTTGCCAATCGAGCGGATGCCGGATCGGCGCAGCGAGGCTGCCTTCCTTCATGACGCGGTCTTCTTTGCCGTTGCGATTTTAAGGACGTGAAGGGAGAGGAGCGGCCCGGCCGATTGCGCGGCCGGGCCAGAGCATGTCCCGAAAAAGTTGTTCGACTTTTTCGATGAGGACATGCTCCCACTTATTGATTGGAGCGAATTCTTATCGATCAGATTTTTCAATCTGATCGGAATGCGCTCTGCGATTACGCAGCCTTCAGCTCGTCCAGAGCCTTCTGGAAACGGCCGGCATGCGAACGCTCGGCCTTGGCGAGCGTCTCGAACCAATCGGCGATTTCGCCGAAGCCCTCTTCGCGGGCGGTGCGGGCCATGCCCGGATACATGTCGGTATACTCATGCGTCTCGCCGGCGACGGCGGCGCCAAGATTGCTCGAGGTCGGGCCGATCGGCAGGCCGGTAGCCGGATCGCCGACCTTCTCGAGGAATTCGAGATGGCCGTGGGCGTGGCCGGTCTCGCCTTCCGCGGTCGAACGGAAAACGGCCGCGACGTCGTTATAGCCCTCGACATCGGCCTTTTGTGCGAAATACAGATAACGGCGATTGGCTTGCGATTCGCCAGCAAAAGCCGCTTTCAGATTGCCTTCCGTTTGGCTACCTTTGAGCTCAGCCATGGTACCACTCCCTTGGACATAGAGGACGATAAGCCAACGCCTCGACCCGATCGGACAGTAATGGTGTCGGCTTAGAATTAGTCTAAATATAGCAAAGAGTGGCGTCAATCCGGTTTATTAGAACGATTTAACTTTTGCCCAAGTCTTGTTCGCCCAAGTCTTGTTGGCCCAAGTCTCCGGCGTGAAAGGTCTTTCTCGCGTTTCGGCGTAAGCAGCATGCCGGGATGACATCGCTTTGAAACGAAAGCCTCGCCGCAATGTCGCGGCAATTTGGCTTCTGAAGGCGAATGGCCGGCCCGGCGCTTGACGCGCCCCTCACCGCACGGCACGTTCGCGCCGCATCCAGACGGCCTCGACGCCCTATCTCATTTGAGCTTGCGGCCGACGATGTCCCATCGAACCCATTTGAGCGCCTTGACCGGTTTTCCCACCCCCGGAACCTTTGTCGTCGCGACGGATCCACTATCGCCGCCGCCGGGACTCGATGGCGCCGTTGTCGCGCTCGGCAATTTCGATGGCGTGCATCGCGGGCATAAGGCGGTTATCGCGCGCGCTTTGGCCATTGCGCAAAGGCTCAAGCGGCCTTGCGCGGTTTTAACCTTCGAACCGCATCCGGCCGATTTCTTCAACGGCGCGCATACGATTTTCCGCCTGACGCCGCGTGACGCCAAGATCGTGACGCTCGCGGCACTGGGTCTCGACGGCATGATCGTCTTCACCTTCGATGCCGCTTTATCCGGCCTGCCGGCCGAGGATTTCGTGACGGATATTTTGATCCGGCGTCTGGCCGTCAAAGCGGTCGTCGCCGGCTACGATTTCCATTTCGGCAAGGGCCGGTCGGGGACGCCCGCCTTTCTGAAAGAGGCCGGTGCGCGGCATGGATTCGAAGTCGAGATCGTGGAGCGCATCGAGGCCGATGCGGAAGGCTCGATCGAAGCCGCGTCCTCGACGGCGACTCGCGCGGCGCTGGAGCAAGGCGACGTCGCGCGCGCACACCATTTGCTCGGCCATCCTTATGCGATCATCGGCACCGTCACCGAAGGCCAGAAGCTCGGGCGCACCATCGGCTTTCCCACGGCGAACATCGTGCCCGAACCAAGCTGCCGGCTGCGGCATGGCGTCTATGCCGTGCGCGTCACGGTGGACGGCTCCACTTACAATGGCGTCGCCAATTACGGGCGCCGCCCGACCGTCGGCGAAGGCCCTGCGCTGTTGGAAGTCTTTCTGTTCGATTTCAGCGATGACCTTTATGGCCGGGTGATCGAAGTGGATTTCATCGGTTTCATCCGCGGCGAAGAGAAATTCGCTTCGCTCGACGCTTTGACCGCGCAGATCGGCAAGGATGCGGCAAAGGCGAAGGACTTGCTGCGGGCGCAATAAAAAAGCCACCCCTTGCTGAAAGCTGATAAATCGCACAGCGCACATGTTTTATTCGAAATAAAATAATTCTGTCTGCGAGCAGCAAATCGGTTCTCCGACCCAGTCCGGACCAAAACCAGAGCGGATCAAATTAATGCGATACCTTCCTCACAGCGTTCCGTCCATCCTGGCGCTTGCCCTCGGCTTTGGCCTGATGATGCAGACAGAGGCAGTGGAAGCGGCCAGTCTGACGCCTACCGAAGCACCACCTTCCCCGCTGCATCGTGACGGATCTTCGACCGGAGGCAGTATCGACGACGATGCGGGAGACGAATCCGGCGAGGGTAGCGCCGGTGAGACGCAGGGGAAAAACAAGATCGAGGAAGCGGGACCGACCGCCGAATGCGACCGCCTAACCGCCCCCAGAGAACTGCTAAACCCGAAAAAGACGGTTGCCGCCCAACCCATCGATTGGGAGCACACGCTCAAAGTATGCGAGGCAGCCCTTGAGGCACATCCGAATGAACCGCATTTCCATCTGACGCTCGCGACGGCCCTTTTTCATTTGAAGCGTTATGTCGATGCCAACCGTCATTATAAAATTGCAGCCGACGCGGGCATTCCAGCGGCCCAAAACTCCTTGGGCTTCGAATACGTGCGTGGCTACGGCGTCGTTAAAGACGATCAAAAGGCATTCGAGCTTTGGAGCAAGGCGGCTGAGGCGGGCTGGCCGGCGGCCATGGGTAATTTAGGCACCGCTTATGCCGACGGCATTTACGTCAAGAAAGATGCGCTCAAATCGCTTGATTGGGACGAAAAAGCCATCGAGGCAGGCAATGC
>JAATEW010000196.1 GCA_015655535.1 Hyphomicrobiales bacterium
CGGCCCAGCCGGGATTCGAGGACTCCGCCAATCCGCTGATCGACTATCTGACTGATCCGCTGCTCTTTGGAGCGAGCCCGCATCCTCTCTTTGACGGAGAGACCTATCTTTCGAAAAATAAGGACGTCGCCCGCGCGGGCATCAATCCGCTGCTGCATTATTGCACGGTCGGCTGGCGTGAAGGCCGCGCGCCGCATGAGCTTTTCGCCGGGGATTGGTATCTCGCCAATCATCCGGATGTCGTCCGCTCAGGGGTGAATCCGCTCTATCATTATGTCCGCCATGGTTGGCTCGAACAGCGAGCGCCGCACCCCCTGTTCGACAGCGACTATTATTTCAGCCTTTATCGAGACCTCCGCAAACTACCTTATGATCCGCTGAGCCATTACGTCATGACCGGCGCGCGCGAAGGATATGAGACGACGCAAAGGATTTCCGCCGGCCTCATTCGCGAGACCGTTCCGGCGGTCCGCGTGGCAGAAGCTGGTCCGCTCAAAGCCTTCCTGTGCGCCAACGAGATCGACTTCTCGGTGGCCGCCGATCTCGCGGCTGAAGCTGAAGGCGCCGACAGCGCGGACGGGTGGGCTGGGCACGCGGAACATGCCTATTGGCTGCCGCAAAGGCTCCGGAATCACATCGTCGGACGCTACGGCGAGGGCGCAGCCGATCTCTATCGCGATTTGATGGCACTGGTCGAACGCTACGACGACCGGCCGGAGGTTTTCGCCGCGTCGACGGACCGCGTTCGTCTTGTTGAGAGAGTGCATGCCAAAGCCACGCAACATGGTGTCTCCTCCGGCGGAGTCGATGTCTCGATCGTCATTCCCGCGCACAATAACCTCGTCTTTACGCTCACATGCGTTTTGAGCCTGCTCGAAAACGCGACGCGTTACGCCTACGAAATCCTCATCGGCGATGATCTTTCGACCGATGCGACGCCGGAGATCTTCGCCGCGGCGGAAGGGCCTATACGCCTCGTCCGCCATCAAAAGAATCTTGGCTTCCTGGGCAACTGCAACCGCAGCGCCGAAACTGCCAAAGGCCGTTTCATTGCGTTCCTGAACAATGACACATTGACTCTACCGGGCTGGCTCGACGAATTGATCGATCCCTTCGAGACTTTGGACAATATCGGCCTCTCCGGTTCCAAACTTTTAAACAGCAACGGCAGTTTGCAGGAGGCGGGCGGGATCTATTGGCGCGACGGCAGCGCCTGGAATTTCGGGCGGAATGCCGATCCGCTCTTGCCGGACTATAATTACCGCAAGGACTGCGATTATATTTCCGGCGCCGCGATTGCCTTACCGGCCGATCTTTGGCGCCGGCTCGGCGGCTTCGACCCTGAATTCGCACCGGCCTATTGCGAGGATGCCGACCTCGCCTTCCGCATACGCAAATTAGGACGGCGGACGCTTTACGCGCCGCATTCCGAACTCGTGCATCACGAAGGCAAAAGTCACGGGCAAGACACGGCAAGCGGCGTCAAATCCCATCAAACCACCAACCAAAAAAAGCTTCTGAAGCGCTGGAAGACTGTCTTCGAAACGGAGCATTTTTCCAACGGCGACAACGTTTTTCTGGCGCGCGACCGCAGCGCGGCCAAGCCGCATATTCTTGTCGTGGACCATTATATTCCTCAATGGGATCGCGACGCGGGCTCACGCGCCATGTTTCACGTGCTGCGCATGTTCGCCGCGGCCGGCTTCCAAATTACCTTCTGGCCCGACAACCTTTACGAGGATCGCGAATATTGCACCTCGCTGCAGAAGATGGGCATCGAGGTGATTTACTCGGGTGCCTATGCCGATCAATTCGATACTTGGATGGGAGAAAACGGCCGCTTTATCGATTATGCGCTGTTAAGCCGGCCGCATATTTCGATCAAATATTACGAAGCCATTCGCACCCATTCGAGGTGCAAGATTCTCTATTACGGCCACGACATTCATCATTTGCGCATGGAAGGCGAACGCGCGGCGAATGACAGCCCGGACTTCGCGCGCATGATCGAAGAGATGCGGCAATTGGAATTAGACAATTGGGCGCGGTCCGATTTCGTGCTGTATTTCAGCAACGAAGAAAGAAACTTGGTTCGGACCGTTGGGGGATGCCGCGCGGAACAAGTGCCGCTGCTTGGCTATACCCGCGAGGAACTTGGACTGGCGCGAACGAACCTGGAGCGGTTCGAGGCGCGAGACGTCAACCGTCTCCTCTTCGTCGGCGGCTCGCATCCGCCGAACGTCGATGCGCTCCTCTGGTTCACGCGCGAAGTGATGCCGCTCATTCTCCGCGCGAACCCCAAAGCCCGCCTCGATGTCGTCGGCGCGGCGAACCCCGAGATCGCGCGGCTCGAATCCGATTCAATCTTCATCCATGGTCGCATAAGCGACGCCGATCTCGCGAAGCTTTATGCGACAGCAGGCATAGCCATCATGCCCTTGCGCTTCGGTGCCGGCGTCAAAGGCAAGACGGTCGAGGCCTTGGTCAATGCTATTCCGGTCATATCGACCAGCGTGGGAATGCAGGGCCTTCACCCGGCGGACTCAATCGCGGTCGTGGCCGACAAAGCGGATCGTTTCACCGCCGCCATTATCGAAACGCAGATTTCATATGCCGCGGCCAAAGCCAGAGTCGAGCGGGGTATCGCCTTTATTGAGGAGGCTTATTCGGTCGAGGCTCTGAAAAGAGCATTCGCCGGGTTTATGGGTGAGCTCGCTGAGGAAAGAGAGACGCTCAAGCTTTGAACTCACGCCGGCTCAGCGTTCGCGCAGACTCTCTTGCCGGTAGCGCAACAAGGGCGACAACAAATAGCTCATGATTGTGCGGGAGCCGGTCTTTATTTCCACCGTAACGGCCATGCCGGGTGAGAGATTGACGAGATTCTCGTCGATTTGCATTTGCGTCCGTTCAAGAGCCACCTTGGCGGAATAGACGAGTTCCTGGCCCTTAGGCTCGCTCGTGCTCGTCGTTGTCCCCGCAGGTGACTCAGAGGATTTATTATCCTGCGGTTTGTCGCGGGAAATGGCATCTTGCGACAGACTGAGCACCCGGCCATGGATCAGGCCGTAATGGGTGAAATTGAACGTATCGACTTTTATTTCGGCTTCCTGCCCGGCATGAATGAAGCCGATATCCTGGTTGGGCACCATGGCCTCGATTTCCAGGTGATTGTCCACGGGCACAACAACAAGGAGGGCCTGAGCCGGAGTAACGACACCGCCGATCGTATGCACGGACAATTGCTGCACTGTGCCATCGACCGGCGCGGTAAGAATTTGGAGTTTGGCGCGCTCCTTGGCTTTGATTAAATCCTCGGAGAGTCCCGCCGCATTACGTTGGGCCTCGACAAGCTGGCCCGACAATGTGCGCCTAAATTCAGCGGTGCTTTGCGTGCGCGCCTCGCCCATTGCCTCCAATGCAGCCTCGGCTTCGTGGAGGTGGCTTTTCTGCACAAGCAGATCCTGCTCCGTTTCGACGAGCGCCTGGAGAATTTCCAGATAATTCACTTTCGAACCGTTCTGATGGTCGTAGAGGACCTGTCTGATTTCAACCCGCTCCTTCAGGACGGGCAAAACCGCCTCCAACTTATTCACGGTCGCCGTAATGGTTTCGAGCTCGGCCTGCTTCTGAGCCTTCTGCTTTTCGATACCGGCAACCTTAGATGATTGCTCCGCGACTTGCTGGACGAGAAATTGCCGTTGCGCGGAAATTTGCGAAGGGTTTGCACCCTCGGGCGGGTGAAATGAAGCGAGCAGATCGCCGTCATCGCTGAGCGCCGCGGAAAGCCGGGCAATATCCAATTGAGCGGTCAGAAGGTCGCTCTCAATGTGCTTAAGTTCGGCATTATCGATCGTTGGATCGAGTTCTATTAGATTTTCCCCCGCTTTGACCATCTGGCCGTCGGCGACATGTATCGCGCGAACGACACCTGTTTCGAAAGGTTGGACGACTTTGACGCGTTCGCTCGGAATGATCTTCCCCGTCGCCGACGAAACGATATCAATTTTTCCGAAGCTGGCCCATGCGATTGCAACGCAAAACAGCACTATGATCGTTATGCTTAAGCCGCCCGCGAGCGGCGGCGGCGGCGTCTCCGCGATTTCCAGCGCGGCCGGAAGGAAGGTCAGCTCATCCCTGGTGCGGGTAAGAGACTTGCGCTGGAGGGAAACGGCGTTAGTGGCGGACTTCATGCAAACCTGCCTGCATATGATGCAGCGACGCATAGCGGCCGCCGGTTTTGATCAGGTCATCATGTGTACCGTCCTCGATCAATCGCCCCTGTTCGATGGTGAGGATGCGGTCGGCACGCCGCACCGTCGACAATCTGTGAGCGATGATGAAAACAGTCCGGCCCTTCGCGATCATCGGCATGTTCTGCTGAATGATCCGTTCGCTTTCATAATCGAGGGCGCTCGTCGCCTCGTCGAAGATCAGAATACGCGGCTCCATCAAGAGCGCTCTGGCGATAGCCAAGCGTTGTCTTTGTCCGCCTGAAAGGCTGTTGCCGCGTTCTCCCACATGGGTGTCATAACCATTCGGCAGTTCGAGAATGAATTCGTTGGCACCCGCCATATGGGCCGCCGCGATGATGCGTTCGATCGGCATCGCCGGATCCGCCAGCGCGATATTCTCGCGTATGGAACAATTGAATAAGACGTTTTCCTGCAGGACCACGCCGATCTGCCGCCGCAACCAGGACGGATCGACCATGCTGACATCGACGCCATCAACGAGGACGCGGCCGCTTTCCGGCACATAGAGCCTCTGAATCAGCTTTGTGAACGTGCTTTTACCGGAGCCGGACGGCCCGACAATACCGACGATCTGGCCGGCGGGCACCCGAAGACTGATATCGTGCAAGATCGCAGGCCCATCGATCCTGTAGCGGAATGTGACGTGATCGAACTGGACATCGCCCCTGACGGCAGGCAAGGCCGTCTGGCTTGGATTGTAAATCGGTTCCGGCGTCGAATTGAGAATATCGCCCAATCGCGCGATCGAGAGCCGCGCCTGGTGAAAGTCCTGCCAGATTTGCGCGAGCCGCAACACAGGCGCACTGACGCGGCCTGCGAACATGTTGAAAGCGACCAGTTCGCCGACCGAAAGGCTGCCGTCGATGACGAGCCGGGCCCCGAGATAGAGCACGCCCGCGGTCACGAGCTTATTGACAAGCTGCACCAGCTGGCTGGCCGTATTGTTGAGACTGAGCACGCGGAAACTCGCGGTCACGTAACCGGCGAGTTGCTCCTCCCAGCGGCGCTGCATCTGCGGTTCGACGGCCATCGACTTCAGCGTCTCAACGCCGGTGATGCTTTCGACCAGCAAGGCCTGGTTCTCAGCGCCGCGTTCGAACTTCTCGTTGAGACGGCGACGGAACATAGGCGTCGCAATGACCGATATGGCGATGTAGATCGGAAACGAGGCCAGCACGGTCATCGTCAGCATCGGCGAGTAGACGTACATCACCGCCAGAAAGACAAAGGTGAAGAATAGATCGATGATGAGCGTAAGGGCGGAACTCGTGAGAAAATTGCGAATATTTTCCAGTTCGCGCACGCGCGCGACCGAGTCGCCAACGCGACGCGACTGGAAATAAGCGATCGGCAAAGCCAGAAGATGACGGAAGAGCCGGGCACCGAGCTCGACGTCGATGCGATTTGTCGTATGCGCGAATATATATGTTCGCAGGATTCCAAGGACCGTTTCGAACAGCGAGATCGCAACGAGGCCGATGACGAGCACATCGAGCGTACTGAGGCTGCGATGCACCAGGACCTTATCTATGACGACCTGGAAGAACAGCGGCGAGATAAGTGCGAAGACTTGCAGAAAGAATGAGGCGACCAGCACTCTCGCGAGCACATGGCGGTATTTATAAATGGCGCTTTGAAACCAAGTGATGTCGAAACGGCGCGACAGGTCGAGCAATCCCACCCGCCGCGTCATGAGCACCAATTGGCCGTCCCACGTGGCTTCGAGTTCGGCTTGCGTTATCAGGCTCGGGCGCGGCGACAAAGGCGATTGGACTATGGCCTTGCCGTCTCCGACTTTGGCGAGAAAGAGAAAACCGCCATCCTTCAAGACCGCGATTCCCGGTAACGGGGTTGAGGCCAGCCGATGCCAGCTCGTCTTATAGGTGCGCGCTTTAAGTCCGAATTCCTTGGCACAGCGGAGCATCTCCGGCACGCCGAATACGGCCCCACCGAAACGATGGCGCAATTGGTCCGGCTCAACGCCGATCCCTAGAAAACGCAGCAATGTGACGAGAACTGCGAGGCCTTGATCCACCGTCGAGGAGTCATTGGATGGGTGCGGGGGCGCGATCGTCATCAGTCGTCAAAAACTCAACTGTCATCGATCCGCTGGCCAACTGCCGGGCTATCGGATCGGAACCCGACAAACGCTTAACGTTGTTCCTCAAATTGTAAAGGAAAATATATTGCATGGGTTGCGTGTCGATGCGTCTTAAGAGGCGCATTGGGACCAGCTTAAAGACCGTATATCTGCGTTAGAGCTACAATCCGCATAGAATAAATGGTTTTATTAACACCATCCGTTTTGCGTAATTGCTCTGCCTCTCAAATAAATACTTTATAGCATGGTAAATATGAATCGTGGACTGATCGGAATGTCCTGATTTTCTTATTCTGATCTGGCTCTCAAGGGGCAGTGAAGTTTCACAAGAAACTCTGCGATCGAATGCCGCGTGAACTCCCTTAAGCATTGACGCGTTTCTTCACGCGAACCGGTGTCCACTTCGCTCGAAAACGCCCTGGTAGTCAGACCTCCCTGAGGCCGAGGGACCGGAAGGCTAAGGACAAAATTCTTTGGTCATCCCCCAGTCCCGCCTCTTTGGGGCTGGCCGCTCTGGGCGCCACGAAGGAGAAGATATTTTCGCCAGGATTGAAAAAGCGCGCTTCGACCCGTGCAGAAACCTGCGCGGTTTGCCTTATCAACCAGAAGGCGACGAAGGCGCCGTTCAAGTAAACGGAAAGCTCCTGCCCTCTTCTGTCGCCCTGAAAAGGAATGAGATCGATCTCCAGCAAACGGTCGTTCTTGGTAATTCCAACATCAACCGCAGCTTCGCGACATGCGAGTTGGCCCAGGTATGTTCCCTGTCATTAGGATCGTCATCCCAGCCTTCGCGAGGCCATCTTTTATAGTCACCGTTATATCCGAAGTAGATGGTAAGAGGTAAATCGGACATAACGCGTCGAACTCCCAAGGAAAAGCTCGAAGAACCGTGCCTATACCGGTGGAGCTAAGCTTTAATCCTATGTTGACTAGACTTATGCTGTATCGCTGTGAAAATAGCTAGTCAAGTCGCCCCCGCGCAATCGAGGCAGGAAGGGCTCACGCGACCGCGGCGTAAGCCATAATCAGCCGCCGAGCAGCCGGCCGCGAAAAAGCCGCTCCGCGGCGAGCCCCACGAAGATCGTGCAAATGCCCCAGGCCAGCAAATAGGTCTTATCCAAAACCATCGAGCCATAGCCCGGATAATAGGCCGAGCGCATCCACTCCACCGCATGGAGAGCCGGGTTGAAGCTCAGGTAATAACGGGCAATTTCCGGCAATGAATCCGGCATAAAAAGAATGCCGGAACTCACATATAAAACAATCATGATCAAAACATACGCGCTGCTCCACGCCGGAAAAGCCATGACAATAATGGTATTAACGAACCCCATTCCGGCGCCGAGGAGAAGAGCCGCGCAAAAAGCGAACCCGGCTTGGACAGTATTCTGGGGCATGAAATCGATGCCGCCCATCCAAAGTATCGCGAAAAGCGAAATAGCCGTGATGCAAGACCCGAGCGTCTCCAGGAAAACGCGGGCCACGAGCAAATCAAATACTTTCACGACGGGGAAATTGAGAAGGGGCCTGTCGTACAGCATGCCGATCATGGTCCAGCGCGATATGTAGTTAAATGCCATAAAAGGAATGAGGCCCGTCGCGAAGAACAAGATGACGCTGTCGCCGACGGGCGTGAACCGCCCGGCCACCGCATAAATGACCAGCAAAAGAAGCATGTGAGCCAACGGCCATCCCACGCTGGCCACGAGGAACCCCAGACCATTGCCGAAAAAGCGGCTTCGCATGCCGCGCAATGTGAGAGCGAAGATCACCCGGCCCTGCGTGCGCAGCATGTCCACAGCCGATATCGGATGCTCTTCAAGCCGAAGCATAGCGCCCCTCTTCATAACCGCTTCGTCATGGAGACCGTACGAAGTCCAGTCTCAGGCCAAAAATCGAGAGCCGCCCTCAACGGCCATAAATCATTTTATCCGCCGGCGGCAAGGCAGCGCCCCGGCCAGGGCTTATCGGGTCATGGCTCACCGGCCGGATGGAATGCCGGCGGCAATCTGTCGGGCGAAACAATGTTGCCGTGTGCCCCCGAGAGCTATATAGC
>JAATEW010000047.1 GCA_015655535.1 Hyphomicrobiales bacterium
ACATCGAGGCCGCGCGCCGCGATATCGGTCGCGACAAGCACTTTCACACTGCCGTCGCGGAATCCAGCCAAAGCCCGCTCGCGCTGGCCCTGGCTCTTATTGCCATGGATCGCACCAGCCGGAATGCCATTGGCTTCGAGGTGCTCGGCAACATGATTGGCGCCATGCTTGGTGCGGGTGAAGACCAGCGTCCGCCCGATCTCTTGCTCGCGCAACAGCTCGACGAGAACATGGCGCTTGCGCGGCGTCTCGACGAAGATCACCTGCTGATCGATTTTCTTCACCGTCGAGGCGACAGGCGTCACCGCGACTTCGACAGGCTCGTGCAACAATTCGCCGGCAAGCGCACCTATGGCGCGCGGCATGGTCGCCGAGAAGAACAGGCTTTGCCTTTTCTTCGGCAGCACCTTGGCAATGCGGCGGATCGCATGGACGAAGCCCATGTCGAGCATCTGGTCGGCTTCGTCGAGCACGAGGATCTCGACCTTGTCGAGGCTCAATGTGCCTTGATCGAGATGATCGATGAGCCGACCAGGAGTGGCGACAAGAATATCGACACCGCGCTTGAGGCGTTCGGCCTGCGGCCGGAACGAGACGCCGCCGAAGACGGTGGCGATCGACATATGCTCGTGACGGCCATAGGCGCGGAAGCTCTCGGCAATCTGGCTTGCAAGTTCGCGCGTCGGCGACAAGATCAAGGCCCGGCAGGTCTTGGGGTCCGGCCGGCGCCCGGCATCGGCCAGCCTATGCAGGATCGGCAGAGCGAAGGCCGCTGTCTTTCCGGTGCCCGTCTGGGCGAGACCCAAAATATCGCGTCCGGCCAAGGCATGGGGAATGGCCTGCGCCTGGATAGGGGTCGGCACAGTGTATTTCTCGTCCGCGAGAGCCCTGAGGATCGGCGCGGCGAGATTTAATTCAGCAAAATCGGTCAAGAATGTTCTTTCAAAAAGCGCGAAAACCGCCGATGCGAAGCATCGCGGTGTCCCCGGATCACAGGAGGATGTGCAGACGGCCTCTGTTTATGCTTTCCGCACGCAGATTGGCCATTTTGGAGCCTGATCACTCCCATGCGGTGGAAGATCGAAATCAAATCCACCCGGCCACGCAATATACATGTGGCCCGAAAGCGGCGTAAGGTCAAGAGTTTCCTGGCCATCTGCCGTTTTACCCGCAGGCCCGTGGCTTGCCCGAAAATGGTGTCGTGACGATTTAACCTATGGCCAGATCAGGCCGACTCGGTTAACTTGCCTTCATCGTCAACCATTGAAAGGAGGTGATCCAGTGTCTCAATGTCACATCGCAAGGCCGCTGGAGATCTCCGCCGAGGGTCGGCTTCGCTAACCATTGTTAGCGGAGGACCTTTTGGCCGAAGTCGGCGGGCGCGCTGACATTGTCTTTCGGTCCCTGATGTTGCCCCATTGCGGTAGCGTCGTGAGGATTGTGCATCGGAAAACCCCGGCCCTGCCGGGGTTTTCTTTTGGGCGCAGCGGAGCGATAAAGCTGATCCAGGGTCGGACTCAATAATTCGATCGTCATTGCGAGCGGAGCGAAGCAATCCAGGAACACTGTTCAAGACCTTTGTTCCTGGATTGCTTCGTCGCTTCTCTCCTGGCAATGACGGCAGACTGGTCTTTAGTATGTCCCCGGCCCCGGAATAATAGAGCGGAACAGACCGATGACCCATGTCGCGACGCTCGTCTGCGATCCGAGCTTCCCCATCGTGCAGGCGAGCCATCTGGACCTCGCCGCGGGCTTTCTGCCGGGCGCGCAAGCGCCGCAATGGCTCGATCAGGGTGTCGCCGCCGATATTGCTTTTACGCCGGAGAAAGATGCCGATCTGCGCGCGCTGGCCGACCGGATACGCGCTGGCCTGCATCCCTGGCAGATCGATGTGATCCTGCAGCCCGTCGAAGGGCGCCGCAAAAAACTGCTGCTCGCCGATATGGATTCGACCGTCATCGGCCAGGAATGCATCAACGAGCTGGCGCAGGAAATGGGCAAGCGCGCGCAAGTCACCAAGATCACCGAACAGGCCATGGCAGGCGAGATCGACTTCGAGACCTCTCTGCGCACCCGCGTCGCGATCATCAAGAATCTGCGCGCCGATACGGTCAACCGTATCCTCGGCAAGAAGATCACCATAACGAATGGCGCACGCGTGCTGGTGCAGACCATGCGCGCCAATCGCGCCTATACGGTTTTGGTGACGAGCGGCTTTTCGGCCTTCGCGGCGCCCGTGACGGAGAAGGTCGGCTTCAATGAATTTCAGGCCAATGTGCTCGGCGTTGCCGAAAACCGCTTCACCGGCCTGATAGAAGAGCCGGTGCTGGGGACAGAGGCGAAGCGCGATATTCTTATTCGTCTACGTGAAAAGGAATTCCTGCCGAAGGTGCAAGTGATGGCGGTTGGCGACGGCGCCAATGATCTTGCCATGCTGGCCGAAGCCGGCCTCGGCGTCGCCTTTCACGCCAAGCCCGCCGTCGCCGCGGCGGCCGACGCCCGCATCGATCATGGCGATCTCACCGCGCTTCTTTATCTGCAAGGCTATCAGCGCAGCCAGTTCTGGAGCGAAGAGCGCAAAGAGCTCGACGCGTCGGAATGGATGAAACGCTACGGCTGGATGGCGCGCGAGAACAACCTCAAGGATTAGCGGCAGCCTGTTGGCGAGCGACCGCATCTGGCCCAAACGCCAGCACAGTCATACCGAGGCCATGACCGCAATGCCAACTGAGCTATGGAAATTACCGGTGCCAGCGACGGCCTTGGTTAAGGGTCCAGAGTTTAACGTGCTCGCGAAACGCCAATGTGAGATCTCGTTTCACATAGAGGGAAATGGTACAGAACTGATAAAAATCAGCCTCCTTTTTGACGGCGTAGAAGCTTTTAAATGCACCTATCTTACGTCTAGCAGTGCCGAAATGTTCAAGGCAGCCTATGCAAAATTGGTTCGCCTCGGAGCAGCACCGTGGTTGAGTGAATTACTCAAAACCAAGGGCGGCAGCCGGATAAAGAGCTAGAACACATGATGATCTGCTTCGATGACGGACCATGCTACGAAATAGCCTGCTTGAGTTTTATCGAACGGCGATTCGAATGAGTCGTCCGCCACTTTTCCAACCAACTTCGGGGCCAGTGTCACCTCGGGCCTGACCCGCAATTGGCGACACGATCGCCTTCACCTATGACAGGTTGAACCGGCTACCGCGTCACGGCCGCGATCCATTGCAGATAGGCGGGCGCGCCTTTTTCGATCGCGATTTCGACGATTTCCGGCGTCTCATAGGCGTGAAGCGCGAGGATCGCCGCTTCGACAGCCGCATAATCCGCCGATTTGATCTTGCAAAAGAGCATCAGCTCTTGCGCCTGCTCGATCGCACCTTGCCATTTATAGATCGAGTCGATCGGAAACATCTGCACGCAGGCCGCGAGCCCTTGAGTCACGAGGGCTCTGCCTATGGCCTCGGCATTGGCGCGCGACTCACATGTGGTGAGCACCATGGCGCAAGCAATCGGGAGGTCTTGCGGCGCGTCCGGCATGTCTCTACCTGCTCCTCACAAAATATACCTGAGATCAATCGGATAGCGTGGCGCCGAAATTCGCGGCAAACATGACAAACTTTAGGCGCCTATCGCTTGATGCCGCACCGGCACGGTCGAGAATGTGGCGAAAACCAAGCGGTGCCTTTACCATCGTGAATAAATTCCTTACAAGCGCGCTAAGACCACTTCATCCTTAGGGGTTGGGAGCTTCCTATGGCCAAGATACTTGAAAAAATGAACAGCGCGATCGCTGCCGGGTTTGTGCTGGCCCTCGTCGTCCTCGTCATCTTCAACGCCAAAGCACTCGGCGAAGAAGAGTTCTGGCGCGGCTTCTTCACCGTGTTCCATGTCCTGTCCGGTGTTCTCTGGATCGGTCTGCTCTATTATTTCAACTTGGTGCAGATTCCGACCATGCCGAAAATCCCGGCTGAGTTGAAGCCGGCCGTCGGCAAGTACATCGCGCCCGAGGCGCTGTTCTGGTTCCGCATGGCCGCGGCCTCGACGGTTCTGTTTGGCCTCATCGTTGCCTTCATGATGCGCCAGAATCTGACGATCATCCTCGATGTCGGCATGCTGCTAGGCCTCATCATGGCTTACAATGTCTGGTTCATCATTTGGCCGAACCAGAAGAAGGCGCTCGGCATCGTGCCGGTCGACGACGCTGCGAAGGCGGCTGCCGCGCGCATCGCTATGCTGACCTCGCGTACGAATTTCGTGCTCTCGGTTCCGATGCTCTATTGCATGGTCATGTCGCGCTATGGCGTCAGCGCTTTCTGATAGACGCGACACTATCGGTAATGAAAAGGCGTCCCTTGCGGACGCCTTTTTTATACACGCGGACCGCGAGCGGTCAGAGCGGGATGAGGAAAAGTGTGAGCGGTTTTCCGCTCGCATCCCGCTCTACACTTATGAGTTCGATTACGTTTTATGATTTTGGATGTTCCATCCAAAATCATCGTGATCTAGCCGAGATTCAATTCCTTGAAGAAATCATTGCCCTTGTCGTCGATCACGATGAAGGCCGGAAAATTCTCGACCTCGATCTTCCAAATCGCCTCCATCCC
>JAATEW010000141.1 GCA_015655535.1 Hyphomicrobiales bacterium
CATCTCATCATGGCGACGCAACGTCCGTCGGTCGATGTCATCACCGGCACGATCAAGGCCAATTTCCCGACCCGAATCTCGTTCCAGGTGACCTCGAAGATCGACAGCCGGACGATTTTGGGCGAACAGGGCGCAGAGCAACTGCTCGGCCAAGGCGACATGCTCTATATGGCGGGCGGCGGGCGGATTTCCCGCGTTCACGGTCCCTTTGTCTCGGACAATGAGGTCGAAAAGGTCGTCGCCCATTTGAAAAGCCAGGGCCAGCCGGAATATCTCGACGCGATTACTGCCGAGCTTGATCTGTCCGCCGGGGAAGATGGCGAACGGCCCGCGGCCGGCAGTATGGATGCCGAGGAATCCGGCGATCTTTATGACCGCGCCGTGGCAATCGTGCTCCGCGACCGCAAATGTTCGACAAGTTATATCCAGCGGCGCCTTTCGGTCGGCTATAATAAGGCGGCCTCGCTGGTCGAGCGCATGGAAGAGGAGGGCGTGGTCGGCGCCCCCAATCACTCCGGCAAAAGGGCTATTCTCGTCGGCGGCGGCATAGATCGCGGCGCTTTCGACCTCGCCGGTGAAGGTTAGAGCCCCGGTTCTGATCGAATCAGAACCGGGGATCCATATTTTTGTTTTTGACGCGTTTTCTTCACGCGAACCGGTATCCACTTCGCTCGAAAACGCTCTAGTCTGTCCACAGGCGGGTAAACGGGCCGGAAGACTGGACGGTTGAGCCGGCGCAGGTAAAGTCCTATTCACGCCACATGAACGGTCTATCGCGGCGTGCGATGATCAAGGATGATGCGATGAAAAGAGCGGCCTGCTTGTTTCTGGCACTTTGGACGGCGGGCTTCCTGGTGGCGCCCATGGCCGCGTCCGCGGAAAATACGCCGCTCAATCTCGCTCCTAGTCCCAAAACGGCCGGCGCCGCGGCTAAGAATACCCCCGCGCCGCCACCCCCGCCGCCGCCCATCGATCCGGCGACCGCCATTCAGAAGGCCAATGCCTATTTTTCGTCGAATGCGACGATGATCGGCGATTTCGTGCAGATCGGCGGCGATGGCCGGCGCTCGGAAGGCAAGATCTATGTCCAGCGGCCCGGCAAGCTGCGGTTCGAATATGCGCTTCCGGCGACCTTGGAGATTGTCGCAGACGGCATGTCGGTCGCCGTGGTCGACCGCAAGCTCGGAACCAAGGACGTCTATTTCATCAGCCAGACGCCGTTGAAATTTCTTCTCAAGGACCAGATCGATTTGTCGCATGACGCGCAGGTCGTCAGCGTCACGAGCGATCCCAATGTGGTCTCCATCCTTATCGAGGATAAGCAGACCTTCGGCGGGACATCTTTCATAAAATTAATGTTCGATCCGGTGAAGTTCACGCTCAAGCAATGGCAGATCACCGATCCGCAGGGTTACGAGACATTGGTCTCGCTGTTCAACGTGGATTTGACCAAAAAACACGATCCCTGGCTGTTCGGGCTCGCGCCGCCGCCGGCCGAACACCGCGTCAACGCCAACTGAAAACCGGCCCGCATTTTGGGCCATCTTGCGGGTTCGAGAAGCCATTACTATCTCTCTGACAGAGAGCGAGGCAGTTCGTCGAGCGTATCCCCCCCGTTTCGCTTAGGTGGACCAGCGCTGGCCCCCTCCCAGCCTTGTTTCGCTGCTCCGCGCCCGGATCATCTCCGGGCGCTTTTTTTCGTGCTGTCCTTATCTGTGATCTATGCGGCTTCATGCTTGCAGCGCGGCAAGGGGCGTGGGAAATCCACATGGTTAAAGGATCTTGTCATGCGGCTCACGCTCGCCACCTGGAACATCAATTCGGTCCGCCTTCGCATTGGATTGGTCACGCGGTTTCTCGCCGAACATGCGCCCGACATCCTGTGCCTTCAGGAAACCAAATGCCGCGACTCCGAATTTCCGCTCTCGGAGTTTCACAAGGCCGGCTATCAGCACATCGCGATCAATGGCCAGAAGGGCTATCACGGCGTAGCCATCGTCTCGAAGCTGCCGCTGACGTCGATCAGCAAGCGGGATTTTTGCGACAAGGGCGATGCGCGCCATCTCGCCGTGAATGTCGTGCCGGACGGGGCAAAGCCGATCGCGCTGCATAACTTCTACGTGCCCGCCGGCGGCGACGAACCCGATCCTGCGATCAATCCGAAATTCGAACATAAGCTCGCCTTTCTCGATGAAATGACGAGCTGGATGTGTGCCGAGAAAATCGCGCATGAGCAGGCGATCATGGTCGGCGATCTCAATATCGCGCCGCTGGAGCACGATGTCTGGAGCCATAAGGCTTTGTTGAAAATCGTCAGCCACACGCCGGTCGAAGTCGAAAAGCTCGGCCATGTGTTCAAGGCAGGACCCTGGTTCGACGCGTTACGCCATTATGTGCCGCATGAGGAAAAGCTCTATACATGGTGGAGCTATCGCGCAGCGGATTGGGCCAAGGCCGATAAGGGCCGCCGGCTCGATCATGTCTGGGTCAGCGAGAGCCTTGCGCCGCGCTTGGGCGGCATGACGGTGTTGCGCGAGAGCCGCGGCTGGGAGCGCCCGTCGGATCATGTGCCGGTCGTGGTACATTTGGATTTTTGAGGGGTGGATAGGCCAACCCGGCCGTCATGCGCGGACTTGATCCGCGCATCCAAACAGCTTGCTTGATCGGCTTGCACAAAACTCAGTGAGACTTTTTCGCGGTGCGCCTAGATGCGCGGATCAAATCCGCGCATGACGCTCTCAACGGTTACTCTAACTCTTCAGCGCCTGCGAGCGCAGCAAATCGCCGACGAAGCTTTGCAGGCTTTTTGCCATCTGCCGCCGCAGCCGTTCGGCGCTGAGCGGGAACTCCCGCAAGATGCGATGAAACAAGGTCCGCGAGATTTTAAGCACGCTTGAGGGCTCGCGTGCGATGGCGGTCGCTTGGCGCTGCGTTTCGGCGATCATGGCGAGATCGCCGATCAGGCTTTGCGGACCGGCGATCCGTTCCGCCGCGCTGCCGTCGTCTTGGGCCGTCAGCGCGATCGATCCGCTCAAAACGATATAGCCCGAGTCGGCCGTGTCGCCGCGCCGGAACAAAACATCGCCCGCCCGCAAAATATGCGTCTCGGCCGAGAAGGCGAGCAGCCTTAGAGCTTCGGGTTCGAACTCCGCGAAGGTCGAATTGCGGGCGAGATTGCGGACGTCATCGTCGAGAGCCATGGCTTTTGCTTTTCCAAATCAGAACGTTTTTAAGTCTCGGACTTTCAATTGCGTCTGGCCGGGCTTGACCCGGCCATCCGAGCATTACTGAGTGTTGTGCCTGGATGCGCGGATCAAGTCCGCGCATGACGCGCCAAGCCTTTTCGAAATGATTCAGGGCATCAGTTTATAGCCGCCGGCCTCGGTGATGAGGAGCTGGGCCTTCGTCGGATCGCGTTCGATCTTCTGGCGCAGGCGGTAGATATGCGTCTCCAAAGTATGGGTGGAGACATTGGAATTATATCCCCAGACCTCGCGCAACAGGACGTCTCGCGTCACGACGGCGCGGCCGGCCCGGTAGAGGAAGCGCAGGATCGCGGTTTCCTTTTCGGTGAGCCGCAGCTTACTGCCTTTTTCATTGATGAGATGTTTCGAACTCGGCTGGAACGCATATTGGCCGATCTGAAACTGCGCGTCGTCCGAGGCCTCGTGCTGGCGCAAATGCGCCCTGATCCGCGCCAGAAGATCGAACGCGATCCGACGAAGGCCCAGCTCCTCATCACCGAGGCCGGCG
>JAATEW010000118.1 GCA_015655535.1 Hyphomicrobiales bacterium
ATAATAGGCGAGCGCTTCCGTCGCGGCGTCGATCGCGGTGAGGCCGCCGCCGATCACGACAACCGGCAGGCGGATCTGGAGATTGGCGATCGAGTCGGCCTTGGCGGCGCCGGTCAATTGCAGCGCCATCAGGAAGTCCGAAGCCTGCCTGACACCGGGCGCAAGACCATTCTTCATCGGAATGACGGTCGGGCGTCCAGCGCCCGCGCACAGCGCGATATGATCGAAGCCGAGTTCGAAAGCCTTATCGATGCCGATCGTGCCGCCGAAGCGCACGCCGCCGATCATCGTGAACTGGCTGCGGCGCTCCAAGAGCAGCCGGATTATCTTCAGGAAGTTTTTGTCCCAGCGGACCGTGATGCCATATTCGGCGACACCGCCGAAGCCGGCGCTGGAGCGGCTTTCCAGCGGCTCGATCAGAGTCTTGACGTCATAGACGGGCTCGAAGGGCACGCGGCTGCCGTATTTATCGACGCCCGACAAAGCTGGATCGAGCGGTTCGATCTTCAATCCGTCGACCGCGATGACGGTATGCCCATCGTTCATCAGATGATGCGAGAGCGTATAGCCCGCCGGTCCAAGGCCGACGACGAGCACCTTATAGCCGGTCGAGGCCTTCGGCACCGGACGGCGCAGATTGAGCGGGCTCCAGCGGGTGAACAGCGAATAGATCTCGAAGCCCCAAGGCAGAGACAGAAGATCCTTCAGCGTCTCGGTCTCGATCTGCGGAATGTCGACCGGCTCCTGCTTCTGATAGATGCAGGACTTCATGCAATCGTTGCAGATGCGGTGGCCGGTGCCGGCGCACATCGGATTATCGACGGTGGCGATCGCAATCGCGCCGACCACGAAGCCGCGTGTCTTCGTCAGATTCATCTCGGAGATTTTTTCTTCGAGCGGGCAGCCATTGAGCGGCACGCCGAAGGCGCTGCCTTTGAACGCGCCGGTCTCCTTGTCTCTCAAGCCGCTGGAGCAGCTATCCTTGCCTTGGGGATGGCACCAGATGCAATAATTCGCCTGATCGAGCGCACCGCGCAGATCCATGCCGTGATCGGTCAGCGCGAAGCCTTCGCGATGGCGCCAGCGATCCTTCGGCAAGCGCGCCTGCGCGACGCCGTCGATGACTTCCGTCTCGATCGGAACGAGATGCGTCGGATCGAGCTTATGCGGCACGTGGAACAAAACCCAGGATTTATGCGAGGCCTTGCCGGCCTGCGAAAGCACCGCCCAGGCGGCATAGCGCGCCGCGAGATCGAGAGCGGCATCGTCGCCGTCATTGTCGAACCAGTTCTGGACATGGCTGGCATAGCTCAATTCGGTGATCGGCTCGCCGAAGAGCTTTTCGAGTTCGGCCGTGACCGTGGCACCATCGATTTCCTCGGCCTCTTCGGCCGAAACACCCTTGATCGCGCGGCGCTGCACGAAGAGCCGCTTCACCGTATAGATCGCAGCCAATTCGTTGTGACGCGCCTGCATCGCCGAAATCTCGGATGAGATGCCGAAGAGACGCCCGATGAAATCCTCGACATGCGGCGCCGCATCGACGATCAGCGCGGATTCTTCTTTATGTTCGAGCACCGACGGGTCGGCACGTCCGGTCACGAGACGATTGTGCAGGGCTGCGTCGGCTTCGGCCAGATAGGCGATGAAGGCTTGATCGATCGCGGCCAGTCCGTCGACCGTATAGAGTTGCTCAAATGTGAAGCCCATTCCGAGTTGAAGCTTATGCGTCATTTATAAATGCCCGTTTTCAAAGAGAGGCCGTCCGGTGCGGGACCGAAGGTCTGAAATGCTTCATGGAAGGGGATTTGCGACAAATGGCCCCGTGCTAGCTTGGAATGTATCAAACTCAGTGGTTTCGGTACAAGCCACAAGCACATATGGATTAGGCGGTAGCCAGGAATCTCGCCATCTGCACGATTTTTAATCGCTGTAAGCATCGTGCGGCGCGCCGGCTCCGCGCAGATTGGCGAGAAAGGCGAGACTTGTTGCCGCAAGGCCAAGCAGGCAGACCCCCAGCCATCCGGAATGAGCCCAGAGAACGGTCGTCAGCAGCGACAGGATCCCGCCGCTGAAAAACATGCCTATACTATAGACAGCCATGAGCCGCGTCCGGATATCGGGATGCAGGCGAAACAGGATCGTCCGGTTCGAGACGTCGCTCGCTGTGGCGCCGAGATCGACGAGGATGATGCCTACGACGATCCCGATCATGTTCGGCAGAAGTGCCATGACCACCCATGCGATGACCGTCAGCGCCAGGGCAAAGCGCAACGTCACCTGCGGGCCTCTGCGGTCGACGAACCGGCCCGCGAGCGGAGCGGCAAGCGCCGCCGCCGCGCCCAAAAGACCGAACATTCCGACGCTGTCGCTGTGGAGATTGAAAGCCGGGCTTTCGAGATAGAGGCTGAGGCCGAGCCATAAGCTGTTGAAAGAGCCGAAGTTCAGCGCCTGGGTGAAGACCGTCCGGCGCACGGTGGGCTCGTTGCGGACGAGCTTGACCAAAGACAGAAGCAGATGGTGATAAGGCGCGGTCGTCGGACGCGCGAGCGGCACCATATAGCGGCGCAGCAGCCAGAGGAGCGCCAGCATCCCCAGCGCCGCGAGGAGATAGACGGAACGCCAGCCGATGTAAAAACCGATGAGGCCGGAGACCGTGCGCGCCAGGAGAATACCGATAATTCCGCCGCGCGCGAGAAGCCCGATGACGCGGCCGCGCTCGGCGGCGGGCGCGAGATGCGCAACATAGGGCGCCAGCAGATAGGAGGTGATGCCGGTAAACCCCATCACCATGGCGGCACCGAAAAAGAGGATGAGGTTCGACGCCGTCGCCATCACGAGGAGAGCCAAAGCCTGCAAGGCGATAGCGCAAGAGACGAGGAGCCGGTTGTCGATCACATCGCCCAGAGGCAGCAGCAAAAGCACGCCCAATCCGAGGCCGAACTGCGTCAAGGTCGGCACGAGGCCCATGACGGCCTCGGTGAGGCCGAAGCTTTTGCCGATGTCGACGAGAAGCGGCTGCACATAATAGAAATTGGCAACCGATACGCCCGCCGCGAAAGCGAATGTCCGTAGCGCGGCCGGCGCCAAACTCATATCTTAACCCTTTCGGCACACCCCGCGCCCGCTTATCGCCGTCTTGAACCACGGTTGACGGGAAAAATCGCGTCAAGCTTTCGCGAACTTGGCTTGGCCTCTAGCGCCGGAGCGGCTTTCTCCTTAAGTAGACTGGCGCGGGGGCGCGGCCCTGCAAGCGCTTCAGCAGAAGGATCGGAATGACGGACGACCAAACCATGGCGGCGGCGGATGACGGCTGGGCCGAGCCGATTGCCACCGCGCTTTTGATTCTCGCCGATGGGACCGTGATCGAAGGCATGGGTTTCGGCTTTATCGGCGAAGCGGTCGGCGAGGTCTGTTTCAACACCGCGATGACCGGCTATCAGGAAATCCTGACAGACCCGTCCTATACGGGCCAGATCGTCACCTTCACCTTTCCGCATATCGGCAATGTCGGCGCCAATGAAGAAGACGTCGAAGGTCTCGTCTCTTCCGGCGCCTGCGGCGTGATCGTTCATGCGCCGGTGACAGGCCCGTCCAATCATCGCTCGCGCGAACATTTCAACGATTGGCTGAAACGGCGCGGCATCATCGGGCTTTCCGGCATCGATACGCGTGCGCTCACCACATTCATCCGCGAGAAAGGCATGCCCAATGCCGTCATCGCGCATTCGCCAGACGGCGCCTTCGATATCGAAGGTTTGAAGGCCAAGGCCGCCGGATGGCCGGGTCTTGTCGGCATGGATCTCGTGCCCGCGGCCTCGGCGCCCGAACGGCGCGAATGGGAGGGCACCACTTGGCTGCCAGAGATCGGCTATGGACAGTGCGGCCATAATAAATTTCGCGTCGTCGCCATCGACTATGGCATCAAGAGCAATATTCTGCGATTGCTCGCTGATGTCGGCTGCGCCGTGACCGTCGTGCCTGCGACGACCTCGGCTGAAGAGATTCTGGCGCTAAAGCCGGACGGTGTTTTTCTCTCGAACGGACCTGGCGATCCGGCTGCGACCGGCACTTATGCGGTGCCGGTGATCCAAGCGCTGATCGCGCAGAAAATTCCGACCTTTGGCATTTGCCTCGGCCATCAGATGCTGGCGCTCGGCGTCGGCGCGAAGACCCTGAAAATGCACCAGGGCCATCATCGCGCCAATCATCCGGTGATGGATTTCACCACCGGCAAGGTCGAGAGCGTGTCGATGAACCATGGTTTCGCGGTCGATCCCGCGAGCCTGCCGGCCAATGCGAAA
>JAATEW010000091.1 GCA_015655535.1 Hyphomicrobiales bacterium
AGGGCGTCGCCGAAGCCGAACAGAAGACGGGCGGCATCGATGTGCTCGTCAATAATGCCGGCTATGGATTCGAGGGGGCTATCGAAGAGGCGAGCCTCGCCCAGATCCGGGCTCAGTTCGACGTGAATGTCTTTGGCGTCGTTTCGATGATCCAGGCGGTCCTGCCGCATATGCGCAAACGCAAGACCGGCCATATCATCAATGTCTCGTCGATCGGCGGGCTGACCGCCTTTCCAGGAGTCGGCGTCTATAATGGCAGCAAGTTCGCACTCGAAGGGATTTCGGAAGCTTTGGCGAAAGAGGTCAAGCCGCTCGGCATCAAGGTGACCATCGTCGAGCCGGGGTCTTTCCGGACCGATTGGGCGGGCCGCTCCCTGGTTCATACCGAAAAGACCATCGACGATTATGAGTCGACGGCAGGCGAATTCCGCCGCGCGCTCGCCAAACGCAATGGACACCAGCAGGGCGATCCGCGCAAAGCCGCCGAGGCGATCATACTCGTGTCCGAAGCCGAACAGCCGCCGCTGCATCTTCTTCTCGGACCGGATGCCTTGCGGCTCGCCGGCGAGAAATTCGGTGCGCTTCAGGCCGAGATGTTGAAATGGGCACCTATATCGACGGCGACAAATTTCGCCGAGGCCGCCGAAGCCTAAGTGCGATCAAGCCGGTCGATGATGCAACCCGGCCGGCTTGACGCGTGATTCTCCCGTGACGTCGACGTGGGCGGCGCCGCTGTCGGACGGCAGTTTTCTGTCGGAGAACTTGAGATCGAGCAGACGGCCGTCATCGGTCAGAAGTTGAAGGCCATCGCAGCCGAATACAGTTTCAAGTTCAGCCGCGGACAGGCGGATCTCGCCCGAACTTGCAACGCCTGCCGGTTTCTTGGAGTAGCTTTCAAAGTCATAAGAGGCCCGCGCAATCTGCTCGCCGTTGCGTTGGAGCACACCGCTGCCTGAGCTTCCTCCGAGATAGCGCATAAGCGCCCCTTCGTGCTTTGCCATTTACGTCCCTTTCTTCGGCGTCTTGTTTAAAACACCTGCGATTTTGGTCGAGACGACCGGCGTCGTCACCGCTTCCTTCTTTTGCTTCGGCTTTTTGATTTCACGGTTGCCGTGCTTCTGCCCTTTGGCCATCAGTTCCTCCTGTTCGTGAAACAGAAAACCCCGCGCCTCGATGAGGCACGGGGCCAATAGAACGCTTCGTACCTCAAGCAGGCTGCTGCCCTATTGGAAGATCAGCCGACGCGAAATCTTTCGGTGCACTAGCTAAATATGGGGCAGTGCAATGAAAATACAAGGATTTGGCAGGTTTGAGCCGCGCGGCTCAAGATGTCGCGTAATAATTTAAGAGCGCGCGGGCCTCGCGCGAATCCCAATCCGCGGCGCCGATCATATAGCCGCAGACGCGGCCTTCGGGATCGATCAGATAGGACATGGGCATGCCGTAGATCGTGAAGGGCGCTGGATGCGGATCGGGACCGCCGCCAGACGGCATCGGCCGCCCGAGCGCGCCTTCTGGATCGAGACCGAGGGCGAGATGCCGAAGGTCGAAGCTCTTCAAATAAGGCGCGACGGCGGATTTGCCCTCGCGGTCGGTCGAGACGGCGAGCACCTGATAGCGGGCGGGATCGAGGCTCGCCTGGAGACGGTCGAGTACCGGCAATTCCGTCCGGCATTGCGGGCACCAGCTCGCCCAAAAATTCAAAAGCACGACTTTGCCATGGTAATCGGCAAGGCCTGCCGGCTTCCCGTCGATGCGGTGGAAGGCGACCGGCGGCGGCGCCTTGCGCGGCTCTAAAATGGTGAATTGGTGCCGTGCCGTCTCGAAGAAGGGCGGATCGTCCGAGGCGCGTGCCAGGCCGGCGATGCTTACGGCGCAGCCCGCGGCGGCGGCTTGACTGGCGCGACGCAGGAAGGTCCGGCGTGTATCCCCATGCGCAAGCTCGTCCATCATGACCTTGGTATTGGTTAGGTAAAGGCCGGCATATTATGGTGAATCGCGGCTTCCGTGAGGCTGGCGCCATTTCTTTCGCTGCCCTGTCGCACTTTTTATCCAGCCGTGCTAGCTCGACATGGTGTGAGTTGGGTGAAAGGATCCCGATGGCCGATATTTTCCGCGAAGTCGATGAAGAGGTCCGCCGCGACAAGGCGGTTCTATTCATCGAGAAATATCAATTCTGGCTGATCGGAGCGGCCCTCGTCATCATCGCCGCGACGGCGGCTTGGCGCATCTCTGATTATTACAAGACGCAGGCCGCCGAGCAGGCCAGCGCGCGCTACGAAGCGGCCCTGCAATTGGCGCATGACGGCAAATCCGCCGAGGCGGAAGCCGCGTTCGACGCCATCGCTAAGGATGCGCCGGCAGGCTATCGCGAGCTGGCGCGCTTGCGCGCGATCGACGAGCTCGCGGTGCATGATCAGGCTGGTGCGATCAAGGCTTACGAAACCTTGGCGGCCGATCCGGCTTATGACGCCTCTCTCGCGGCCGCCGCCCGCTTGCGCGCGGCCGTGCTCGCGATTGATGTCGAAGATCCGAAGACTTTTGCGCAGAAAGTAACGCCGATGGCCGGCCCGACCGGTGTATTCCGCTTTTCGGCCCGCGAGCTTTTGGCGCTCGCCGCCTTCAAACAAGGTGATTATGAAGCCGCCGGCCGTTGGCTCGACGAGATCGTGTCCGATCCCAATGCGCCTGCTGGCTTGCGCAGCCGGGCCGAGGCTTTCTTAGGCTTCGTTCGTGCCGGAAAGCCGTCGCAATAATAAAGCATGATCCCGAAAAGTTGCAGACTTTTCGGATGAGATCAGGCGTCTAGTAAAGATATTCTCAGACTCAATCGGATTCACGCAACTCGAATGCTGACCTTTGCCATCATCGGCCGTCCGAACGTCGGTAAATCGACCCTGTTCAACCGGCTTGTCGGCAAGAAACTCGCGCTGGTCGACGACCGGCCGGGCGTCACGCGCGACCGGCGCGAGGGCGAAGCGAAGCTCGGTGATCTTACTTTCAATATCATAGATACGGCCGGGCTCGAAGAAGGCGCCGAGGCGACGATGGCCGGGCGCATGCGCTCGCAGACGGAAGCCGCGATCGAATCCGCCGACGGACTTTTCTTCGTGATCGACGCCCGTGTCGGCATCACGCCGGAAGATAATTATTTTGCCAATCTCGTGCGCCGCGCGGCCAAGCCCTTGGTGCTCATCGCCAATAAGGCGGAAGGCAAAGTCGGCGAGGCAGGCGCATTGGAGGCTTTCGATCTTGGCCTCGGCGATGTCGTACCGCTGTCGGCCGAGCATGGCGAAGGCATGGCTGGACTTTATGAGGCCGTGCGCGAAGCCTTTCCGATCGAGACGGCGGATCCGGAGGAGGAGATTGCGCCGAGACACATCGCACTCGCCGATGATGAAGACGGCAGCGAACTCGATCTCACCAAGCCCTTGCGCATTGCGATCGTCGGCCGGCCCAATGCCAGCAAATCGACTTTGCTCAATCGCATTCTCGGCGAAGAGCGGCTTTTGGTCGGGCCTGAAGCAGGGCTTACGCGCGACGCGATCAGCGTCGATTTCGAATGGCATGGCCGCAAGGTGAAATTTTTCGACACGGCGGGCTTGCGCCGCCGTGCCCGCGTCGAGGACAAGCTCGAAAAGCTCGCTGGCGCGGACGCTTTGCGCGCGGCGAAATTCGCGGAAGTCGTCGTGCTGCTGCTCGATGCGACAATTCCTTTCGAGAAGCAGGATCTGACGATTGCCGATCTCGTCTATCGCGAAGGCCGCGCGCTCGTCATCGGTCTCAACAAGTGGGATCTGATCGAGGACAAGAACCAGCTTGTGCATTTGCGCGAGGAGGCGTCGCGTCTTCTACCGCAGCTCAAAGGCACGTTCGTCGTGCCCGTGTCGGGGCTTGAGGGGCAGGGGATCGAGGCCTTGATGCATGCGATCATCCGCGTGCACGAGGTCTGGAACAAGCGCATTTCGACAGCGAGGCTCAATCGCTGGCTTGCCGACGCGCTCGAACGCATGCCGCCGCCCGCCGCCGCGGGCCGCCGGATCAAGATCCGCTATATGACGCAATTGCGCGCCAGGCCGCCCTATTTCATCATCTTCGGCAATCAGCTCGCGGCTCTGCCGGTGAGTTATGAGCGCTTTCTGATCAATGGGTTGCGACAGGCTTTCGATCTGCCGGGCGTGCCGATCCGCATTTCGAAAAAGACCAGCGACAATCCTTATGGCGACAGGAAACGTCCGCAAAGATAATGTCTCGGGGCGACGTGAGGCCGGTTCGCCATTCGATGTTCAAGAAAATCCTCATAGCCAATCGCGGCGAGATCGCCTGCCGGATCATCAAGACGGCGCGGCGCATGGGGATTGCCACGGTGGCGGTCTATTCCAATGCCGATCGGCGGGCTTTGCATGCGAGCCTCGCGGATGAGGCTTTGCCGATCGGTCCGGCGCCTGCCGCTGAGTCTTATTTGTCAATCGAAAACATCTTGGAGGCGTGCCGGAAGTCCGGCGCGGAAGCGGTGCATCCGGGTTATGGGTTCTTATCGGAGCGCGCCGACTTTTGCCGGGTGTTGGCGGCGGAAGGCATTGTCTTCATCGGACCGAATGCCGATGCGATCGATGCCATGGGCGACAAGATCGCGGCGAAGATTCGCGCCCGAGCAGCAGGCGTTGCGACGGTGCCGGGCTCGGACGGCGCCATAGCAAACGCGGCCGAGGCCGTGGAGATCGCGGAGGCCATAGGCTATCCGGTGATGATCAAAGCCTCCGCCGGTGGCGGCGGCAAGGGCTTGCGGATCGCACATTCGCGCGGCGAGGTGGAAGAAGGTTTTGCGCGCGCAGCTTCGGAAGCGAAGGCGGCCTTTGGCGATGACCGCGTCTTCATCGAAAAATTCATTGAAAGCCCGCGTCATATCGAGGTGCAGATCCTTGGCGACAAGCATGGCCACGTCATCCATCTCGGCGAGCGCGAATGTTCGATCCAACGGCGCCATCAGAAAGTGATCGAAGAGGCGCCGTCACCTTTCGTCGATGCGGCGATGCGCGAGGCCATGGGCGCGCAAGCGATCGCGCTCGCGTGGGCCGTAGGCTATGACTCGGCGGGCACGGTGGAATTCATTGTCGGTGCCGATAAGCGCTTTTATTTTCTGGAGATGAACACAAGGCTGCAGGTCGAACATGCGGTCACTGAATGTGTGACCGGCATCGATCTCGTCGAGTGCATGATCCGCATCGCGGCTGGAGAGCCGCTGGCGATGAGCCAGCGCGATGTCGCGATCAAGGGCCATGCCGTCGAGAGCCGGATCTATGCGGAAAATCCGCAGCGCGATTTTCTGCCCTCGACCGGACGGCTCACGCGATTTCAGCCGCCCACCGAAAAAGCCGATGAGACCGGCGCGTTGCGGCTCGACAGCGGTGTGGTCGAGGGGAGCGATGTCTCGGTCCATTACGATCCGATGCTCGCAAAGCTCATCACCCATGCGCCGGACCGTGCGGCTACGATTGCGATGCAGGCCGAGGCGCTCGATCGCTTCGTGATCGATGGCGTCGCGCATAATCTGAGCTTCCTCGGCGCGGTGATGGATCATCCGCGCTGGCAGACAGGCGATCTTTCTACGCATTTTATCGCGGAGGTCTTTCCGCATGGCTTCGCACCACGCTCGGCGGAAGGGAAAATGGCGCGCGCGCTTGCCTGTGTCGCGGCCTCGATCGATCATGTGAATGAAACCCGCGCGTGGACAATCTCAGGGCAGGTTAAGGCGCATGAGGTCAGTTCAAGGGCCTTAAGCGTTTTCCTCGGCGATCAACGCTTCGATCTCACGCTGGAAAAAGCCGAGGACGATTTGATAGCGCAGCTTGAAGAGGATAATTGGTCTTGGCGCTGCCGGTCCGGCTGGGTTCCGGGCAAGGCTTTATGGGAAGGCACGATTGAAGGGCAGAGCCTTGTCGTGCAGGTTCGTGTGACAGTCGATGGTCTGAGGCTGTCTACGCGTGGCATCGAGGCGGATGCGCGTGTCATGACGCGCCGCGTAGCGGAACTCTTCGCATGCTTGCCGCGCAAACGGGCAGAAGATAGTACGAAAATTCTGCTCTGCCTGATGCCGGGCCTGCTCAAACTCATTCATGTCGCGCCGGGCCAAAGCGTTGCCGCGGGCGAGGCGCTTTGCATGATCGAAGCGATGAAAATGGAGCATGTCCTGCGCGCTGAAGCAGATGGCATCGTGAAGGCAATCTTAGTGAACGCAGGCGATCTCGTCGGCGTCGACACGCCGATCCTGGAGTTCGAGTAAGGCTCATGCTTTATTTCGCCTATGGCTCGAACATGGACACAAAGGCGATGCAGGCGCTCTGCCCGAAGTCGCGCGCACTCGGCCTCGCGCGACTGGCGAAGCACCAGATCTTTGTCATGGAGGAGGGCTATGCGTCGGTACGCGTGGAGGCGAGTGCGATCGTGCATGGCGTGCTTTACGATCTGGCGCTCAGCGATGTGCCGGCGCTCGATCGCTATGAAGAGGTCTCGCGCGGGCTTTATCGAAAAGTCATGCAGCCGGTGTTACGAACGGGTGCCGCGCCGGTCCGGGCTCTGATCTATGTCGGGCGAAGCCGGGTCGAAGCGAGCCCAAAGGCCGATTATTGGCGGGCCATTCTCGCTGTCGCAAGGGATTGGGCCTTGCCGCAAACCTATACGTCTCAGCTTGAGGCGTTGGGCGGCATATCAAGTGTCGAGGCGGTGCCAGGCGCGCGGCGCGCAATTAAATTGAAAGGCATTTGACACATGGCAGCTCCGGTTCCGATCGCGCATGATGTCTCAAACCTGCGGGCCCACCTCACAAGCTGGCGCCGCGCGGGCGAAATCATCGTGCTCGTGCCGACCATGGGCGCTCTGCACGCGGGACATATGTCTCTTGTGCAGGCCGGCAAAAGCCATGGCACGAAAATCGTAATGTCGATCTTCGTCAACCCGACGCAATTCGCGCCGACCGAGGATCTTTCCACCTATCCGCGCAGCCTTGAAGCGGATGTCGCAAAATTCGCGGAAGCCGGCGGCGATCTCGTCTTCGCGCCATCCGTGGAAGCCATGTATCCGCAAGGCTTCGCGACGACGATCTCGCTCGCAGGGCCCGCGACCGCCGGTCTTGAAGACAAGGTCCGTCCGGAGCATTTCGCCGGCGTCGCGACGGTCGTGGCCAAGCTCTTCAATCAATGCCGCCCGGATGCGGCGGTTTTCGGCGAGAAGGATTATCAGCAGCTCAAAGTCTTGACGACGCTCGCCCGGGATCTCGATTTCGAGACGCAGGTCATCGCCGCGCCGATTGCGCGTGATCACGACGGCTTGGCCCTCTCGTCGCGCAATGTCTATCTCTCGGCCGAGGAGCGCCTGCACGCGCCGGCCTTGTATCGGGCGCTCATAAAATGTGCCGAGGCGATCAAAACGGGGCAACCGGTCGAGGCGGCGCTTGAAGAGGCCCGGATCGCCATTGCCGCCGCCGGATTTGCCATCGATTACGTCGAGGCGCGGCATGCCGAAACCCTGGCGCCGCTTGATCAAGTGTCAGGTGAGCCGGTGCGGCTACTCGCCGCCGCGCGGATCGGCAAAACCCGCCTGATCGACAATCTGGCGCTATAGACCGCTTCCAGCCGTCCCGGCTTCCCCTGCCAAATCAAGCGACTTACCGCTGTGACTTGCCGCCTCCGCCGCCGCCCTTTAAAGGAGGCACCTTATTTGCTGGGGCGGGGTGAGCCAGGTGGGTTTTCCTCAACCGGACCAGTCCGGCTGAGGAAAACCGCTTGGATTTCAACTTTCCGGCCCCGATCAGGGCTCTGGGTTTCGGCACGGCATTGCCGGCTGCGTGCATATGAAGGATCACTTGGATGTCTACGGGTTACGACCTCAAATTCGCCAAAGCCTTTTTCGACCTGCCAATCGAAGGGCGGCTGAACAAGATCATCGACAATTCCTTCCCGTCCTGGGTCGAGAACTGCAACACCGGCGTCAGCCTGATCTACGCCAATGCCTGTAAAATGATGGAAGGCGTTACCGAAAAGGTGCTGGAGACGGACGAGGACCATCTCGGACCCTTCGAGGTTTTCGCCTCGAGCACGGCCTATGAGGTCGAGACCGGGTACGACCTCTATAATCCGGATACAGGCGCGATCGTCCCGCTCAACGAGAAGGGTGAGGACGGCTATTTCTACATGCTTGAAACCGGCATCCGCTCCATGAGCTGCGACGACGGCGTTTTCGATCCGCGTTGGCTGATCCCGGAAAATCCGGAAACGCGTCCCTACCTCGTCAAGAAATATGGGAAAGTCTTTTCGGCGCAATTGCGCTTCTGGTCCCATGATTCCGAGACCTACAAGGCGCGCTACGACGAATATAAAGCGATGATGGCGAAATTCCCCGACGTCAAAGTCGTCGAGAAGGAGCTCTCCGCCAGCCTGCGCAGCAAGTTCCGCTTCCGCCCGAAGCGAAAGGAAAAGATCGATCTCGTCGATACCAAAGTCACCGCCATCGCCGTCGGTATCGATTTCTGATCGAAGACGAACGCGGTCATGTGCGTCGCCAAGGCCGTCCATCATGGCCGATGATCTTCTCGAACAACCGCTGGTCGTCCATTTGACGATCAGCGGCCGTGTGCAGGGCGTAAGCTATCGCGTCTGGCTGAAGGCTGAAGCGGACGCGCGCGGCATTTCCGGCTGGACCCGCAACCGCGGCAATGGCGATGTGGAGGCGGTTCTGGCTGGGTCGCCAGATGCGGTGCGGACATTATGCGAGCTCTGTCGCTCGGGACCGCCCATGGCGCGCGTCGATCAAATTCTGATCGACGAGGCGGAGGCCTCGGTTTTGGAGCCGGGCGGACCGGGCAATTCCTTCACCATTCTGCCAAGCGTTTGAGATCGGCTCGAAACTGCTATAGGCTTTAGATCATCAAAGCATAAACGGGTGGGTGAAACCCTCGCCCTCTGGGAGAAGGAACGCGCTTAACCCGCGTTTATGAGTTGATGACCTGGGCTAGTCTCGTCCGCCATGGGTTGGGTCGCTTACGTGTTCGCCTCTTTTTCAGCTTTCGTCTTCGGCTATCTCTGCGGCTCCATTCCTTTCGGCATTATTTTGACGCGGCTTGCCGGCACGAAGGATCTGCGGGCGATCGGCTCCGGCAATATCGGCGCGACCAATGTCTTGCGCACCGGCCGCAAGGATCTGGCGGCGCTCACCCTCCTGCTCGACGCCCTGAAAGGGACGTTCGCTGTTCTGATCGCGGCCGATCTCTGGCCGCTGAGCCAGACGGAAATTCCAGCGGGCCTTTGCGCCGCTGCCGGCGCCTTTCTCGGGCATTTGTTTCCGGCCTGGCTGCGCTTCAAGGGCGGCAAGGGCGTGGCGACGTTTCTCGGCTGTCTCCTCGGACTGCAATGGCAGGCAGGGCTCGCCTTCGCCGTGATCTGGCTCGGCGTAGCAGCGCTCACGCGCTATTCCTCGGCGGCGGCGTTAAGCGCCAGCGCCTTGACGCCCGTAGTCCTTTTGGGCCTGGGCCAAGGCCAAAAGGCGCTTCTCTTTTTCGCGCTCGCCCTGCTGCTGTGGTTCATGCACCGCGCCAATATCATGCGGCTTTTGGGCGGCACCGAACATAAGATCGGGCGCGCGGCATGAGTGCCACGCAGCTCTCCGATCGCGAGCGCTTCGATTGGCTGCGGCTTTCGCGCTCCGAGAACGTCGGGCCGCGCACCTTTGCCATGCTGCTGAAACGCTATGGCAATGCGGCGGCCGCGCTCAAAGCGCTTCCTGGCCTCGCGGCGAAAAACACCAATGGCCGCGTGCTGCGGCTTGCCAATGTCGAAGACATCGAAGCCGAGTTC
>JAATEW010000004.1 GCA_015655535.1 Hyphomicrobiales bacterium
CCGACGCCCGTCTCGGCCCTGATCCATGCCGCGACCATGGTGACGGCCGGCGTCTTCATGGTGGCGCGTCTGTCGCCGCTCTTCGAACAGGCGCCCGTGGCTTTGAGTTTCGTCACGATCATCGGCGGCACCACGGCCTTTTTCGCGGCGACCGTCGGCCTCGTGCAAACCGACATCAAGCGCGTCATCGCCTATTCGACCTGTTCGCAATTGGGCTATATGTTCGTCGGGCTCGGCGTCGGCGGCTATGAGCTCGGCATTTTCCATCTCTTCACCCATGCCTTCTTCAAGGCGCTGCTCTTCTTGAGCGCGGGCTCGGTCATCAACGCGATGCATCACGAGCAGGACATGCGGAAGATGGGCGGTCTCGCCAAAAAGATTCCTTTCACCTTCTGGATGATGGTGATCGGCACTTTGGCGCTGACCGGCTTTCCGCTGACGGCGGGCTTCTTCTCGAAAGACGCGATCATCGAAGCCTCCTTCGCTTCGACAAGGCCCGGTGCCTTCTACGCCTTCCTGCTCATCACATTCGCGGCGGCGCTCACGTCATTTTATTCCTGGCGCCTCATCTTCCTGACCTTCTTCGGGCCAGCGCATTGGGCGGAGGCTCATACGAGCGATGCGGGCGTCACCGCCGCGCATGGGGCCGCGGCCGATCTCGAGCCGACCAATGATCCGCACAATAGCGCCGCGGCGCATGGCCATGACGATCACGGACACGATGGGCATGCGCTCGATCCGCATGAATCGCCTTTGGTCATGCTGATCCCGCTCGCGGTGCTCGCCATTGGCGCGATCTTCGCCGGCCTTGGCTTCACGAGCTTTTTCATCGGTGAGGGCCAGGCGGATTTCTGGAAGGGCGCGCTTTTCTACGGACCGGACAATCACATCCTGCACGAGATGCACGAGGTGCCGGCCTTCGTAAGCAATCTGCCGTTCTGGATGATGTGCGGTGGCTTTCTTGTCGCGGCCTATGTCTATCTGATCCGCCCAGGCACGGCGGCGCGTTGGGCCGAGGCCAATTCGGGCCTTTACAAGTTCCTGCTCAACAAATGGTATTTCGACGAGCTTTATGACCTGATCTTCGTGCGCCCGGCCTTTTGGATCGGACGCCAGCTTTGGAAGGGCGGCGATGGCGCGATCATCGATGGGCTGGGTCCGGACGGTGTCTCGGCGCGTGTCGTCGATATCACCAATCGCGTCGTGAAATTGCAGACGGGCTACATCTATCACTATGCTTTCGCGATGCTGATCGGGGTCGCGGCGCTGATGACCTATTATCTCTTCGGGGGCGTCCGCTGATGTTCGGCTTTGGCCTCCTCTCAGGTTTGATCTTTCTGCCGCTCGCCGGCGCGGCTTTCATCTTCGCGCTGCGAGGCGATGACGAGGCGACGCGGCAGAACGCCCGCTACGCCGCTCTGTTCACGACGCTGATCACTTTCGTCCTGTCGCTGATCGTCTGGACGAAATTCGATCCAAGTTCATCAGCCTTCCAGCTTCTCGAAGAAAAGAGCTGGTTCGGCGCGGGGCTCGTCTACAAGCTTGGCATCGACGGCATGTCCTTGCCCTTCGTCCTGCTCACCACCTTCCTGCTGCCGATCTGCATTCTCGCCTCGTGGAAGTCGATCACTTATCGCGTCAAGGAATATATGATCGCGTTTCTGGTGCTCGAGACCTTGATGATCGGGGTCTTCTGCGCGCTCGATCTTCTGCTCTTCTACCTTTTCTTCGAGGGCGGCCTCATTCCGATGTTTCTCATCATCGGCATTTGGGGCGGCAAAAGGCGCGTCTACGCGAGCTTCAAATTCTTCCTCTATACGCTGGCCGGTTCGCTGCTCATGCTGCTCGCCGTCATGGCCATGTATGGTTTCGCCGGCACGACCGACATCACCGTGCTGTTGAAGACGCATTTCCCGGCCCATATGCAGACCTGGCTGTGGCTCGCCTTCTTCGCCTCCTTCGCGGTGAAAATGCCGATGTGGCCGGTCCACACCTGGCTGCCCGATGCGCATGTGGAGGCGCCGACAGCGGGCTCAGTCATCCTTGCCGGCATCATGCTGAAGATGGGCGGCTATGGTTTCATCCGCTTCTCGCTGCCGATGTTCCCCGACGCCTCGGTTTATTTTGCGCCTTTGATCTTCGCTCTCTCCGTGATCGCGATCATCTACACCTCGCTCGTCGCGCTGGTGCAGGAGGATATGAAGAAGCTCATCGCCTATTCCTCGGTCGCGCATATGGGCTTCGTCACCATGGGCCTCTTCGCCATGACGGAGCAGGGCGTGCAGGGCGCGATCTTCCAGATGATCTCGCATGGGCTCGTCTCCGGCGCGCTCTTCCTCTGCGTCGGCGTCGTCTATGACCGCATGCACACGCGCGAGATTTCCGCCTATGGCGGCCTTGCCGAACGCATGCCGCTCTATGCCGTGGTCTTCATGGTCTTCACCATGGCGAATATCGGCTTGCCGGGAACCTCCGGATTTATCGGCGAATTTCTGACCATGCTTGGCACGTTCAAGGTCAATAGCTGGGTCGTGCTTTTCGCCGCGACGGGTGTGATCTTCTCGGCGGCCTATGCGCTCTTTCTCTATCGCCGCATCATTTTCGGCGTGCTCGACAAGCCGAGCCTGAAGGACATTCTCGATCTGTCCGGCCGTGAAATCGCGCTGCTCGGGCCGCTGCTTGTGCTGACGCTCTATTACGGCATCCATCCGGCGCCGATCCTCGACAGCAGCGCCGCCGCCGTGCAGGCCATGATCAAGACGTTCGACGAGTCGACGAAGGTGAAGGCGGCGGCTGCGCCCCAGCCCGCGGAGATCAAGGCCGAGCTTATCTCCAAGACGGCGGAGGCCCTCCCATGAATGCTCTGCCCTTCACCATAGCGCATGCCTTGCCGGAAATCATCCTCGCTGTTGGCGCGCTGCTCCTGGTCCTGATCGGCGCGATCCGCGGTCGCGACTCGGACGGCCCGATGACGGAACTCGCCATCGGCCTCATCGGGCTTGCCATCCTCGCGATCCTGCTCAGCACCAAGACCGGAACAGCGGTCATCTTCGACGGCGCCTTTGTCGACGATCCGTTCGGTCGGTTCATGAAGATCCTGACTTTGCTCGGCGCGCTCATCTCGCTGTTCATGGGCCAGGACTATATGACGCGCGCCAAGATCGACAAATTCGAGTTTCCGATCCTCATCATTCTCTCGACGCTCGGCGCGCTGATGCTGATCTCGGCGACGGGCCTCATCGCGCTTTACCTTGGCCTCGAACTGATGTCGCTCGCGCTTTACGTCATCGCGGCCTTCCATCGCGACAATGTCAAAGCCTCGGAAGCCGGCCTCAAATATTTCGTGCTCGGTGCGCTCTCCTCCGGCATGCTGCTCTATGGCGCCTCGCTTCTCTATGGCTTCGCGGGCACCGTGTCTTTCGCTGGCATCGCGGAGGCGGTCGGCAACAAGGCTTCGCTCGGCGTCATTTTCGGTCTCGTGTTTTTGATGGCGGGGCTCGCCTTCAAAATGTCGACGGCGCCCTTCCATATGTAGACGCCGGACGTCTATGAAGGCGCGCCGACGCCAGTGACGGCCTTCTTCGCCTCGGCGCCGAAAATGGCGGCGATCGCGGTGACGATCCGCGTCGTCATCACCGCCTTTCCGGGCATTACCACGCAATGGCAGCAGATCATCACCTTCATCTCGCTGCTCTCCATGGCGATTGGCTCCTTTGCCGCGATCGGGCAGACGAATTTCAAGAGGCTGATGGCCTATTCCTCCATTGGGCACATGGGCTTCGCGCTCGTGGGCCTCGCGGCCGGCACATGGGAGGGCGTGCAGGGCGTGCTCTGCTATATGGGAATCTATCTCGTGATGACGCTCGGCACCTTCGCGGCGATCCTGTCGATGCGCGTGAAGGGCGAGAGCGTGGAGCAGATCGCGGACCTTTCAGGCCTCGCGCGCAGCAACGGGCTCATGGCGTTTTTTCTCGCCGTGATGATGTTTTCCCTCGCGGGCATTCCGCCGCTCGCCGGCTTTTTTGCGAAATGGTATGTGTTTAATGCCGCGATTCAGGCTGGGCTTTATCCTCTGGCCGTGATCGGCGTTCTTTTGAGCACGGTTGCGGCTTATTACTACCTGCGGATCGTCAAGATCATGTATTTTGACGATTCTGTGGTGACTTTCGACCGTCCGGCACCATCTTTGCGTATCGTGCTTGCAGCCTGCGGGATTTTGGTGCTCTTCTTATTCGCCTATCCGGTCGCTTTCGTGGAGGCTGCGGCGGCGGCAGCCAAATCCCTGTTCTAAACCTGGATCGAAAGCATCCGGGTTGAACGGCGGCAGCGCGTCAAGTCTTTGTTTTAACGCATGATCTTATCCGAAAAGTCAGCAGCTTTTCAAACATCGTGCTCAAGGTGGTCCGACCCGTTGCATCTCGCCAAATCGGCTCTCGCCCAAGCTTATCGCCTGATTCATCATGCAGAGCTTGGCTCGACCAATGACGAAGCTTTAAGCATAGCTGCGGCCGGTGATGCAGGCCGCCTTTGGATCGTCGCCGATGAACAGACAAAGGGCAGAGGCCGGCATGGGCGCCAATGGGCCTCGCCGCCCGGCAATCTCTATGCGAGCCTGCTGCTGATCGATCCGGCCCCGGCTCATAAGGCCCCGGAACTCGGCTTCGTCGCGGGCGTTGCGCTTTTCAACGCGTTGCGCGGCATCCTTGGCGATGATCCGCGCCTTTGCATCAAATGGCCGAACGATATTCTCTATGCCGGAGCCAAGCTCGCAGGCATTCTGCTTGAAAGCACGCAATTGAAGGGCGGCGGGTTTGCTTGCGTGATCGGAATCGGCGTCAATTGCCGCTCGCATCCGGCGCCTGCTCTCTATCCTGCGACGGATCTCGCCGAGATTGGCACTTTGCTCAGCCATCGCGAAGATGTGTTGCTGCGTCTCTCTGAATGTTTCGTGCATTGGCTCGACATTTGGGATCATGGCCGCAATTTCGATGCGATCCGTGCGGAATGGTTGAGTCGCGCTGGTGGAATCGGCAGGCGCATTTCCGTCACGATGCCATCCGGCCGGCGCGACGGCATTTTCGAGACGATCGATGCGAGCGGACGGCTGATCTTGAATGTCGATGATAAGATGTTGACGGTCGAAGCCGGCGATGTGTTTTTGAGCGCCGCTCCGATCGGCGCCTTGGCGGGTGTTCAAAGCGCTGCGCCGCAAGCTTTTCATGAGGAGCACCGATGAGCACGGGAGCGGATGAACTCGTCTTCGTGCCGCTTGGCGGGCTGGGCGAGATCGGCATGAACATGGCCCTTTACGGGTTTGGGCCAAGGCAAAGCCGCAAATGGATCATGGTCGATTGCGGCATTGGCTTTGCCGGTCCCGAGCAGGCGGGCATCGACCTCATCGTGCCCGATACGCGTTTTGTCGAGAAGATCAGGCCGAATCTTCTGGGCCTCATCATCACCCATGCGCATGAGGATCATATCGGCGCCGTCGCCGATCTCTGGTCGAGTTTCAAATGCAGGCTTTATGCGACGCCTTTCGCGGCTGGCCTCCTTAAGATGAAAAAGCTCTCGGAGCCGGGCGCGCCCGAAGTGCCGATCGATATCGTCATGCAGGGCGCGCGCATCTCGCTTGATCCCTTCAACATCGAATTCATTCCGGTCGCGCATTCCATTCCGGAGGCCTGCGCTCTGGCGATCCGCACGCCCGCGGGCATCGTTCTGCACACGGGCGACTGGAAGATCGATGTGGACCCAGGGCTCGGCAAGGTCACCGATGCCAAGCGGCTTTCCACCATAGGCGATGAAGGCGTTTTGGCGCTTATTTGCGACTCCACCAATATTTTGCGCGACGGCATCAGCCCCTCGGAAGGCGAAGTCGCGAAAACCTTGAGTGAGATCATCGGCGCTTCGACGGGCCGTGTCGTCGTCTCGACTTTCGCCTCCAATGTCGCGCGCATGCGTGCCGTGGCGCTGGCTGCCATGGCGGCGGAACGCGACGTCGTCCTCGTCGGCCGCTCGATGGACCGCGTGGCGACGGTTGCGCGGGAATGCGGCTATCTCGATGGCATTCCGGAATTCCTGTCGATGGAGGCCTTTCCGCACATGCCGCGCGACAAGGTCGTCGTGCTCGCGACGGGCAGCCAAGGCGAGAGGCGCGCGGCGCTCGCCCGCATTTCGGAAAACGATCATCCGGTGGCCTTGAACCCGGGCGACCGCGTGATTTTCTCGTCGCGCACGATCCCGGGCAATGAACGGGAAGTTGGCCGGATCATCAATAATTTCATCCGCCAGGATGTCGAAGTCATCACTGACCGCTCGGCGCTCATCCATGCCTCAGGCCACCCGCGGCGCGGCGAGGTCGCACAATTTTACGATTGGATTCGCCCGCAAATCGCCGTGCCCGCGCATGGCGAGGAAATCCATCTCGCCGAACATGCGCGCTTCGCGGCCGCGCGGGGAATTCCGCACGTCGTAAAAGCCCGCAACGGCGATATGGTTTTGCTGTCGCCAGGCGAGCCCGGCGTTATCGACTAGGTGCCGCATGGGCGGCTTTATAAGGACGGCAACGCGCTTTCGGCGGCGGATGACTAGAGCATCCACATGCGCCAGAAGCTCGCCTTCGCGGGCATCCTCACGATCGCGCTCGGACTTAACGCCAATGGCGATCTTGTCGGCCTGCCGGATGTTGTTTTCGCCGGCTTGCCGATGAAAACGCGTGGCGGCGCTGCGATCGACGCCTTGATCGACGAGACTTTGTTTCAGACGCTCGACTCTCTGCCGCGTCCGAAGCGCCGCGATGCCGATATTGTGTCAGGCGCGATCGAGAAGGCCGTCCGCAACGTGGTC
>JAATEW010000163.1 GCA_015655535.1 Hyphomicrobiales bacterium
AACCGTCAAACCTCTGCTCATTCGCTCTTCTCCCCAGAAGGAACTCGTCCGAAAGAGGGAAATATCGAAGTTTTTCGTTTGCTTCTTGCGAAAAGACGCAGATTTGCAAATTGTTTGCTAATTCGATTTGCAATGTTACAACTTTTGCATGCGACAAAAGCTCTTTTCTGGAATGCAGGTTCGCCGGCTGCGCGAGGCACATGCCCTCACCCAGCATGCTTTCGCTGAACGTGTCGGAATTTCAGCAAGTTACCTAAATCAGATCGAGAGCAACCAAAGGCCGCTGACGGCTCCCGTCCTGCTTGGCCTTGCCCAGGCCTTTTCGGTCAATCTCGCCGATTTCGCCCAGGAAGATACCGATCGCCTCATCGGCGATTTACGCCAGGCCCTGGCCGATCCGGTGTTTTCCGGCCTTTTGCCGAATAGCCAGGATCTGAAGACGATCGCCGCCAATACGCCCTGGTTCGCACATGCTTTCCTGAGCCTTCATCTGGCCTTCCGCCGCGCCAATGAGCGGACGCAGATCCTCGACGAAGCCTTCTCCTCCGAGCGCACCGAGATGGAGCGCGATCCCGGCGCGCTTCTGCCATACGAGGAAGTCCGGAATTTTCTGCATTATCGCGGCAATTATCTCGACCGGCTCGACCGCAACGCCGAAAGCCTCGCCGAAGAGATCAGCGTCGGCGAGAGCGTCCATGGCACGCATCTTTCCGACTATCTGTTCAAGCGGCACGGCATACGCGTCGAGAACGAGAAGGTCGATCCGAGCTCTCTGTTCATCCGCCGCTACGATCGCGTCGCTCGCGTGCTCTGGCTGCGCGACGGTCTCGATCATGCGAGCAAGGTCTTTCACATCGCCCATCTGATCGGCCAGATTGAACAGGAAAAAGAGCTGGACGCGATCATTTCGGAAGCGAGCTTCCGGGCCAATGGCTCCGCCGCCATCACGCGCATCGCGCTCGCCAATTATTTCGCCGGCGCGCTCGTCATGCCCTACGAGCGCTTTCTCAACGCGGCGCGCAGCCTGCGCTATGATGTCGAAAGGCTCTGCATCTTGTTCGGCGCGAGTTTCGAACAGGTCGGACACAGGCTCTCGACCTTGCAGCGGCCTGGCGATCGCGGCGTGCCTTTCTATTTCGTCCGCGTCGACCGGGCCGGCAATATTCTGAAACGTCATTCTTCTACACGCTTCCAATTCGCGCGTTTCGGCGGCACCTGCCCGCTATGGAACGTGCATGAGGCCTTCTCGTCCGGAGACCGGACGCTCGTCCAGATCGCCGAAATGCCGGACGGCGTGCGCTATCTGAGCATCGCCCGCGCGGCGACGAAATCGGGCGGCAGCCATCTCGCGCCGCCGCGCCATTTCGCGCTCGGGATCGGCTGCGAAATCAGCTATGCGCAAGACGTGGTCTATGCCGACGGCATAGATATCAAGACCGCACCGGTCACCAAGATCGGCGTCAGTTGCCGCATCTGCGAACGCGGCGATTGCCCACAACGCGCCGCGCCGCCGATCGACCGGCCGCTCATCGTCGATCCTGACCGGCGCGACTTTGTGCCTTTTCGGTTTTCTTGACCCCCGATTTTTCGTCTTTCTTGCCGGCGGTCTTGTCGTTCTTTCCGCCCTTCGATTTGTCGTTCTTCGTGACCGCCGGTTTGATGTCGCCGTTTTTGACGCGCAGCCATTCCTTCGCGACGAAAGCCTGTTCGGCCGCGCCATAAAGGCCCATGACGAAGAAGCTCTTCATCGTCGCATCGTCTGGATAGATCGACGAGTCCGAAAGAATTTCGGAAGGAAGAAAAGCTTTCGACGCCGGAACGCCATTGGCGAAACGCGTCGCCTTGGTGTTGCGCGCCGCTATGTCCGGCCGCAGGAGATAATTGATCAGAGCATAGGCCTCGTCTGGATGCGCCGCATCCTTGGGGATTGCGAGATTGTCAAGCAGGATGAGCGTGCCGCCCTTCGGAATGGCATAACCGACCGTCACGCCGCTGGCGGAATCCGCCGCCTGCTTACGCGCCTGGGCCGCGTCGCTGGACCAGCCGAGCGTGAGGCAGTCGTCGCCGCCCGCCAGATCCGATAGATCGTTGGTTGCGCGAAATTTTTTCACGTTCCGGCGCAGACCGTAAAGAAGATCCGCCGCCCGTTTCAGATCGACGAGCGACTTCGAGCGCGGATTCACGCCCATATAGTGCAATGTCGCGGCGAAAAGTTCGTTCGGGCTGTCTTGCACGTCAACGCCACAATCGGAAAATTTCTTCAAAACATCCGGCCGGAAGATCACGTCCCATGAGGCCAGAGAAGCCGCTCCCTGGCGATCCTCGATCATCTTGGCGTTATAGGTCAGGCCCATTGTGAACCACATATAGTTCACGGCATAAAGGTTGCCCGGATCGTAGATGGCGAGCCGTCCCATGATATCCGGCCAAAGTCCTTTGGCCGCGGGGAGTTTCGCTTTGTTGAGTTTGAGCAGGAGATCGCTTGCGATCGCCTTTTGCAGCAGCGGGCCGGATATTATCACGACATCATAGCCGGACCGGCCGGGCGCGAGATGCGCATCGAGCGCCTCGCTCGTATCATAAGTGTCATAGGCGATCTTGATGCCGGTTTCCTTGGTGAAATCGTCAAGGACCTTGGGATCGAAATAATCGGCCCAGGCATAAAGATTGACGACCTTTTCCTGCACCGATTTATCCGGCGCCGCTTTATTTTGCGCCGTGCTATCTTGTGCGAAGGCAGCATGCGGCCAAATGAAAAATGCCGCTAGAAGCACGAAACATCGAAAAAGACGATTCATATGGGCGCCCGAAAATCCATCCGCCGCAGCATCTGAAAGACCACACCTGTTGCGTTTAATCAACGCGCGGGCGGCCCCGACGAAGAAGCATCCACGGGTCCGGTTCTCAGGCTCTTGAAGACCGGCACGGCCTGGATTAGCTCAATTTTGGACCGGCAAGCGCGCCCGCCAATCTCACAAGAGGATTTACGCATGAACGTTCAAACCGAACAAACCGAGACGCAAAAGCCGTTGGTGGCTTTCGAGGATGAGATCACCGGTCTTTGCCGCGACGACAAATATGGCAAGATCGCCGAGAGCTTCGCTACCTTTGTCGCGTCTCATCCGGGCATCAGCTATCTGGCGTTTGAACCCATTCCGGCGAAGATCAGCGACCATCTCATCAAGAAAACCCATGCGCCCGCCGCTTTTATGACGATGACGATCCGCAAGCCGACCTGGACGGACGAGCTTCGCAAAGCCCTCAAGGACCCCAAGTCGCTCGAAACCTATGTCGCTTCGCTCGAGGCGGATGTGCAGGCGATCGCGACGCAAACCAGAAAATAGATCCGGCGCCCGGGGCCACGGCCAAGCCTGGCCCTGCTCGCGGCAGCCTCTCTCTTATGAATCAGCCATTTGCATGCAGATTGCAGGAGCGGTGCAGAGACGATAAGTACATTATGACTGTAAAATATCCTATCGTACAGGATTTTTGTGTGAAATATCCCTTGTCGTCCCACCTGCGCCGCCTCGAGGCGGAAGCGATCTTCATTTTGCGCGAGGTGGCGGCCGAGTTCGAAAAGCCGGTGATGCTTTATTCGATCGGCAAGGATTCGAGCGTGATGCTGCATCTCGCACTCAAAGCCTTCTATCCCGGCAAGCCGCCCTTTCCGCTGCTCCACGTCGATACGACCTGGAAATTCCGCGAGATGATCGCGTTTCGCGATGAAACCGCGCAACGCGTCGGCATGGAGCTGATCGTCCACATCAATCAGGATGGCGTCGCGCGCGGCATCTCGCCTTTTGCCTCGGGCTCCTCCGTCCATACGCAAGTCATGAAGACGGACGGCCTGCGGCAGGCGCTCGACAAATATAAGTTCGACGCGGCCTTCGGCGGCGCGCGGCGCGACGAGGAAAAAAGCCGTGCGAAGGAGCGCATCTTCTCGCATCGCTCAGCCCTTCATGCGTGGGACCCGCGCAATCAGCGGCCGGAACTCTGGCGGCTCTTCAACACGCGGATCAAGCAAGGCGAATCCATGCGCGTGTTTCCGCTCTCCAATTGGACCGAGCTCGACGTCTGGGATTATATCGCCGCCGAAGAGATTCCGGTGGTGCCGCTTTATTTCGCCAAGGAACGGCCGGTCGTCAGCCGCGACGGCACGCTCATCATGGTCGATGACGAGCGCATGCCGCTCGCGGCCGGCGAGGTGCCGCAGTGGGAGCGGATCAGATTCCGCACGCTCGGCTGCTATCCTCTGACGGGGGCGATCCGGTCCGAAGCGGAAACGCTCGCCGACATGATCGCCGAGATGCGAAGTTCCACATCTTCCGAACGCGAGGGCCGCCTGATCGATCAGGATGAATCGGGCTCCATGGAAAAGAAAAAACGCGAGGGCTATTTCTAATGTCGAAAATGGCTTTCGTGGCGGAGGATGCCGAACCCGTGACGCTGGCGGCGCCAGCCTCGCGCCCGACCTTGCGCTTTCTCACCTGCGGCTCGGTCGATGACGGCAAATCAACCCTCATCGGGCGCCTGCTCTACGAACAGCAGGCGATCTTCGACGACCAGCTCGCGGCGCTTGAGCGCGACTCGAAAAAGCACGGCACGGATGGCGACAATATCGATTTCGCGCTCCTCGTGGACGGGCTCGAAGCCGAACGCGAGCAAGGCATCACGATCGACGTCGCCTATCGCTATTTCTCGACGCCGAAACGCTCCTTCATCGTCGCCGACACGCCCGGCCACGAACAATATACGCGCAATATGGCGACGGGCGCCTCCAATGCCGATCTTGCCATCCTGCTCGTCGACGCGCGCAAGGGCCTGCTGACGCAGACCTACCGGCATGCTACAATTGTCTCGCTGCTCGGCATCAAGCATGTTGTTTTAGCGGTCAATAAGATTGACCTCGTCGATTTCAAGCAGGATGTATTTGACGCGAGCGTGGCGGCCTTCCAGCGATTCGCGGCACCGCTAGGCTTCAAGACGATCGTGCCGATCCCTATGTCGGCGCGCCACGGCTACAATATTTCAGGCCTCAGTGCGCGCACGCCCTGGCACC
>JAATEW010000180.1 GCA_015655535.1 Hyphomicrobiales bacterium
GAAGTCGAAAACCTGCAGGTCTCGATCAAGGGGCCCGGCGATTTCGTCTCTGCCGCGGATAAGAAATCCGAGAAAACCTTGTTCGAGGAACTGTCGAAGGCGCGGCCCGGCTACGGTTTCGTGCTCGAGGAAAGCGGTATCGTCGAAGGCAGTGACAAAAGCCACGTCTGGTACATAGATCCGCTCGACGGGACGACCAATTTTCTCCATTGCCTTCCAATTTTCGCGATCTCGATCGGGCTCGCGCGGGAAGGCCAGCTAGTGGCAGGCCTCGTCTATAATCCGGCGACGGACGACATGTTCGTTGCCGAAAAGGGCCAGGGCGCCTGGGGCAATAGTCACCGTTTGCGCGTCGCGGCGAGGCGCAACATGGCCGAGGCCTTGATCGGCTGCGGCGCGCCGCACATCGGCAAGATCAAGGAACATCCGCGCTTCCAGGCCGAATTCGCGGCCGTGACGGCAAAAGTGGTCAATATTCGCCGTCTCGGCGCGGCCGCCATCGATCTTTGCTATGTCGCGAGCGGCCGCTACGACGGGTTTTGGGAGCGTGGCCTGCAATCCTGGGATATGGCGGCGGGCATTCACATCATCCGGGAGGCCGGCGGATATGTCACCGACGCCGATGGCGGGACGGATATGCTGACCAAGGGATCGATTTGCGCCGGCAATGAATTCGTCCAGCAGCATTTGCTGGATTTGGTGCGGGGCGCCTGATCTTAAGACTTTCGGCCGGGGGCCCGCAGAGCGGAATTACGGCGAAAAAAGCGTCTTCGGCCATATTCGTCGTAATTTTGATGGAGAGCCGGTTCACTGTACCGAAAAATACTCTAGCATAGGCTCATCACGTCACGGATTTCGCCATGGCAGCCGAGGTCGACCCCTACAGACTGTCTTCGCCGCGCATCTTTCTCGCGCGCATGATCATCTTTCTTATTCTGGTCGGCTTCGTCGCGCTGATCCTCTATAAGCAGATAGAGACGGCTTTCTTCGCCAATCCGGGCCTGAATGGGCTGATCGGCCTTGTCCTCCTCTTCGGCATCGGGCTTGGAATCAGGCAGGTCGTCCGCCTGTTTCGCGAAGTGCGCTGGGTCAATGCGCTGTCGCGCGGCGACGCGGCCAAGGTTGCGCAGCCGATCCTGCTCGCCCCCATGGCGACCTTGCTCGGCGATAAGCCGCGTTCGGCCATGTCGACCCATACGCTGCGGACCATTCTCGATTCGGTCGGGACGCGGCTCGACGAGGCGCGTGAAGTGGCTCGCTACCTCACCGGGCTTTTGATCTTTCTCGGTCTGCTCGGCACGTTTTGGGGTCTGCTCGAAACCGTGGGTTCGATCGGCAATGTGATCAACTCCATGCAGACGGGCGCCGATGCCGCTGTCATGTTCGACGATCTCAAGAATGGATTGTCGATGCCGATCGCCGGCATGAAAGTGTCTTTCACGTCCTCGCTCTTCGGCCTTGCTGGATCGCTTATTCTGGGCTTCCTCGACCTTCAAGCGGGACAAGCGCAAAACCGCTTCTATAACGAGCTTGAAGATAATCTCACGGCCAGCACCTCGGCCGATACCGCGACGGAGCAATTCTCCGCCCGCGATGGAATCGTGCTCGATCTGCGCGCGGCCATCGACAAGATCGCTCTCGCGGGCGATCAGAGCCATGCGCGCGCCACCTCGATCGCCATCGCCAATCTCGCCGACGGCATCCAAAATCTCGTCCATCATATGCGCTCGGAGCAGCAGATGATCCGCGATTGGGTCGAGGCGCAGGCGGCGCAGAATCAGGAGATCAAAAACGTCCTGAAACGCTTTTCGGTCGAGCCGACGGAGCGGCGCTGATGGCCTTGGCACGGGCGCGGCGCACGCCGCGCACCATCGATTATTGGCCGGGCTTCGTCGACGCTTTGTCGACCATGCTGCTGGTGATCATTTTCCTCTTGTCGGTGTTCATGCTGGCGCAATTTTTTCTCGCGCGCGAAGTGACCGGTAAGGACACGGCCCTGGCCAAACTCAATCGCCAGATCGACGAATTGACGTCGCTTCTCGCGCTCGAACGCGCCGGCAAGGCCCAGGCTGAATCCAATGCCGCGTCGCTTTCGGCGACGCTCGATACGGCGCAAAACGACAAAGCCAGGCTGCAAGGGCTGATCGATGCGGGTGGCGCGGGCGCCGCCGCCGCGGATGCGCGCGTCACTGTCGCTCAGCAACAGGCCGATGCCGAAAAGCAGGTCTCCGCGCGGGCGCTCGCCCAGGTGGAGATCTTGAACCAGCAGATCTTGGCGTTGCGCCGTCAATTGGCGGCGCTCGAAGACGCTTTATCGGCGTCCGAGAGCCGGGATCGTGAATCGCAAGCCAAGATCGCCGATCTCGGCTCGCGCCTCAATGTGGCTCTGGCGCAGAAGGTTCAGGAATTATCGCGCTATCGCTCGGATTTCTTCGGAAGGTTGCGCGAGATTTTGGGTGATCGTCCGGGCGTGCGCGTTGTCGGCGACCGCTTCGTGTTTCAATCGGAAGTTCTCTTCGATACGGGCCAGGCGGCGCTCAATCCGGCGGGCAAGACGGAGCTTGATAAGCTCGCCTCGGCCTTGGCCGAGCTTGAACGCGAAATTCCGCCCGAGATTCCTTGGGTGATGCGGGTCGACGGCCATACCGACAAAAGGCCGATCCAATCGGCGCAGTTTCACTCGAATTGGGACCTATCCTCGGCGCGCGCCATCGCCGTGGTGCAATATCTGATCTCGAAGGGCGTCTCGCCGCAGCGCTTGGTTGCAGCCGGTTTCGGCGAGTTCCAGCCGATCGATCAAGCTGACAATGAAGACGCCTATCGCCGCAACCGGCGTATCGAATTGAAACTCACTGAAAAATAAACAAAGCGTGACCGCGCCGGATCGTCGTCTTTCACGGGTCGGGGTAAAGCGGTTTTAACCCTTTGCTGGCTAATTTCAGGCTCGGACTCGAGCGTGGAGTAGCCCAGCCTTGGAAATGATCGACACTTTTGTGGTTGGCGCCGGACCCGCGGGACTGACCACTGCCTATACGCTTGCCAAGGCTGGCCGCGACGTTCTCGTCATCGAACAAGATCCCGTTTATGTCGGCGGCATCAGCCGGACCGTCAATTACAAAGGTTTTCTCTTCGATATCGGCGGCCATCGTTTCTTTTCGAAATCGAAGGAAGTCGTGGCGCTCTGGAACGAGATCCTGCCCGATGATTTCATCGATCGCCCGCGCCTGTCGCGCATTTTCTACAAGAACAAATTCTACGCCTATCCGTTGAAGGCTTTCGAAGCCTTGCGCAATCTCGGGCTTTGGCAAAGCACGGCTTGCATGGCCTCTTTCGCCTATGCGCAAGCCTTTCCGATTCAAGCGCCGAAAACCTTTCACCAATGGGTCCGCAACCAGTTTGGCGAAAGGCTCTTCTCGATCTTCTTCAAGACCTATACGGAAAAGGTTTGGGGCATGGGTTGCGACGAGATTTCGGCCGATTGGGCGGCGCAGCGCATCAAGGGCCTGAGCCTCGGAAGCGCCATTCTCGACGGGCTTCGCCGTTCGTTTGGGACGAACCGCAAGTCGAGCGGCGGCGCGGTCGCCAAAACCCTGATCGAATCCTTCCGCTATCCGCGCCGCGGTCCCGGCATGATGTGGGAAGCCGCCACCGCGAAGATCAAAGCTTTCGGCGGCGAGGTGCTGATGGATCGCAAGCTCTCCTCGCTGCATTGGGACGAACGCAAGAGCCTGTGGACGATCAAGGTCGAGACGGGCGACGGCGTTGAAGAAACCTATGCCGCGCGCAACGTCGTCTCATCCGCCGCGATCCGCGATCTGATGGGCCGGTTGAGCCCGACGCCGCTCAGCCTTTTCCATGCGCGCCAGCTCAAATATCGCGACTTCCTGACTGTTGTTCTGATCGGCCGAAGCGGGAAGACGCTGCCCGACAATTGGATCTATATCCATGATCCGCAAGTCAAGGTCGGCCGCGTGCAGAATTTCCGCTCCTGGTCGCCCGACATGATTCCCGACGATGTCTCGACCTGTCTCGGGCTTGAATATTTCTGCTTCGAGGGCGACGGTCTCTGGACCTCGTCGGATGCGGAGCTGATCGCGCTCGCAAAGCAGGAGATCGGACATATCGGCCTGATGCGGTCCGAAGATATTGTCGATGCCTGCGTCGTTCGGCAGAAGAAGGCCTATCCGGTTTATGACGACGTCTATGCCGACAATGTCGCCGTCATCAGGCGTGATCTGCAGATGAGCTTCCCGAGCCTTCATCTCGTCGGACGTAATGGCATGCACAAATATAACAATCAGGATCATGCCATGATGACCGGCATGCTCACCGCCGCGAATATTCTCGCAGGCGAACAGCGCTACGACGTCTGGCAGGTCAATGAAGATGCCGAATATGGCGAAGAGGGACTGTCGGGCGCTAAGGAAGCCTTGAAGAGCGAGCGTCTCGTGCCGCAGCGGGCGGCCTGATGATCATCACTTTGTCGATGAAACCTCGCGCCGCGGATGAAGCGGCTCCCGCGACCCTGCCGCGCTTGCCGGTCTTTTTGAAGGATCTCGTAGGCTACGGTCTTTGCAGCGCCGCCGCCCTCGTTTTGGATTGCGGACTTTTGTTCGGCCTCACAGCGGTGGGTGTGAATTATTTGCCGGCGGCAGGAATCGGATTTTTTTCCGGCATGCTGCTCGCCTATGTCCTGAGCGTCCACTTCGTTTATGCCGACCGCCGTAACCCCAATCATCTATGGGAGGTGGTCGGCTTCTTCGTCATCGGGATCGCCGGGCTCGTGCTCAATCAAATCCTGCTGTTTGGATTTGTCGACGGACTGAGCCTCTCTTTGGCGGTTGCCAAAGGCCTCACGACCCTCGGCGTTTTTTTGTTCAATTTCGCGGCGCGGCGCAGCGTCCTGTTTTCGCCCAGCGCTTCGCCGGAAAAGGGTTGAGGCATGGCCGCGGCGGACCCGATGCCTCGTGCGGGGCCGTCGGCAAGCGAGGTTCACGCGTCCGCCCCGCGCATCGGCTGGCCTGAAGCGGGACGCGGCGATTTAAAATCCCGGTTCGACAGGTTACGGGATGTGCTCGCCGATGGTTCGCTGTTTTTCGGCATCGCGGCCATCGCGGTCTTTATGTTGAGCCGGCCATACGAAGGCATAGAGGGCGATGGCCAGATCTATATGGCCCGCGCCTTGGCCGATCTTGATCCAACAGGCATCGGCCGCGATATCATGTTCGCGCATGACGGCCAGTCGCAATTCAGCATCTTTCCCTTCATCGCGGCGAGACTCGTCGCGGCGCTCAATCCCGCCAATACATCGCTTCTCCTTGCGTTACTGAGTTTTGCCTGCTGGTTCGCGGCGGCGCAGTTTTTCGTGAGCCGCTTCACTGAGAGCCGGACGAAATGGGCGGTCTTGATGATCGTCGCCATTGTTCCGGGTTTCTACGGCGCCTTTCATCTGCTGCGTTTCGCCGAGCCATTCGCAACGCCGCGGCCTTTCGCCGAGGCTTGCGTCCTGGCCTCTTTGGCCCTTCTCATCGGTCGCCGTCGCGGGCTTGCCTTTGCCTTTCTGGCGCTCGCATCGGCGCTTCATCCGATCATGGCTCTGCCGGGCCTGTTGATCTTCTGGGTCGATCTCTGCCGCGCCGACCGTCGTTGGATCGCGGCGGGTTTCGGGCTTGGGTTGATCGGCGCGATCGCGGTCGCCTTCGGCCTGCCTCTGTTCGATCGTCTCACCACTGTGATCGATCCGGATTGGCTGACGATTTTGCGTCAGCGCAACGCCTATCTTTTTCCGACTCTCTGGCCGGTCGGGAGCTTCGCTTTTTTGGCGCTTCAGGTCATAACCGTGCTTGTCGCGGCCGATCTGCTCAGCGCCCGCGTCCGATGGATGTTTCTGGCAGCGGCGGCCCTCGGCGCCGGCGGTCTCGCGATCTCGGTTGCGTTCGGTGATCTATGGCCTTTGCTGCTCGTCGTGCAGGCGCAACTCTGGCGCATGACCTGGCTCCTTGGCGTTGTCGCCGCCATCGCGCTCGCGCTTTGTCTATTGCGCCTGCCGGAAAGAGGACCGCGCGTCGAACTTGCGAGCGCTTTCCTGGCTTTGGGCTGGCTCCTATGGGACGAGCCGTTGTCCGCGCTATCGGCTGCCTCCGCCGCGCTCGCCCTCTATTATCTTCGCGGCCTGACAGTCTCAGTGAGTCGGCTGATCCTCAATATGGTTTGGGCAGCCGTGCTTTTGATCGGTCTCTTGGACCGGCTCAGTCCAACCAGGGCCTTCTTCAAATATGCGGCTTCGAGCCCGGCGGATTTTCATCCGGCGGTCTCGCTCTTCTGGAACATTTATCTCGTCTCGATTCCGATCGGGGCGTTCGCGGTTCTTTATGTGTTGCGGCCAAACCTTATCTCGCCGAAAGCCACTGGCGCTTTCGCAGCGGTCACGACGCTCTGTGTCATCGGCCTCTGGGACGATCGCGATCCGCGCCACAAGATCCTCGACAGCGGCCATCGTCAGGCGGCGCTCGCGGCGCTTCTTCCCGCAAACCAAAGCGAAATCCATTGGATGGGCGGTGTTGTCGAACCCTGGTTTTACGCGGGGCGCCCGGCCTGGGCGCTCTATATCCAAGGCGCCGGAAGCGTGTTTTCGCGCCCGCTCGCCATGGCATGGCGCGAGCGGGTCGAGGCACTGATATCCTTGGGTCTGGCGGATCAGTCCTTGCGCGGCGCGCAAAGCTCTGCGCCGCGCGACGAAGCCATTCAATTGACGCGCGCTGCTGTCGATCAACTCTGCGCGCGGAAAGACGCGCCGGGCGCGATCGTCGTGCCGTGGGAAGCGGGCATGGCTGAGCCCGCTGATCTCAAATTCAAGACCTGGCAGGTGCCCGCGCCGCAATTCCGGCTGGTGCAGAAGGGCGAGACCGTGACCTGGCACAGGATCGAGAAGTTTATCGTCGTCACCTGCTCGGATCACACGCCGGAGCTATAAGGCGTCTTATCGCTCGGCGCGCTCGCGGGCGGGATCTGGCTCGTTCGTTTTCAACAGGGCGCCCAGTTTTTCGAGCCCGGCGATCGTGACGACGGGCGGCGCGGCGGCTGGCGCGATCTCGATTCCGGCCGCGGCAAAACGCTTGAAAATGTCGAAATAGAGATCGCTTTTAACGCTGCCGATCGTCGAGACATCCGCGACATAGGCGTAGAGTTCGAAATTCAATGCGCTCATCGTGATGCTTGTGAAAAAGACTTGCGGCGGCGGATCGGCTGCAACGAGCTTGTGCGCTTTCGCGACCGCGAGCAATGTCTCCTTCACCTTTTGCGGATCGGCGCCATGGCCGAGCGCGAGCGGTATGTTCAGGCGGCCGCCCCGGCTCGTTCGCACCCAGTTCTTCACGACGCCAGTGACGAGATTGGCATTGGGCACGATGACCAAAGCCCGGTCGAAGGTCTCGATCTCGGTCGCCCGGACATTGATCCGGCGCACCAATCCTTGCTCCTCGCCGACGACGATCCAATCGCCGACGCGGATGGCGCGCTCCCAAAGCAGGATCAGGCCCGACAGGAAATTATTGACGATGGTCTGAAGGCCGAAGCCGATGCCGACCGACAGAGCGCCGGCGACGATCGCGAGCCGCTCAAAACTCACGCCGACATAAGAGAGCGCGAGCAGTGTCGCCAAGATGAAGCCGAGATAGCCGAGGCTCGTTTTGATCGAATTGCGCAGGCCTATGTCGAGATTGGTCTGCGGCAGGAGGCGCGTGTCGAGCCAGCGCTGGATCACATGGGTCGCGCCATAGATGCCTGCGAAAATGATAAGCGCCGTCGCGACGGCCGACAGCGACAGCCTGACACCGCCGACCTGCACGCCGAAAAAGACGGCCTTGAGTCCGCTTGGCACATCGGCCGATTGAAGCCCCCAGGGAGCGAGAATCAACAGCGCCGCCAGGATGAACAGGACGGCGTGCGTGATGCCCGACAAGAGCACGCCGAAGAGACTGATCGATTTATGCTCGATCCCGATATTGACGGCGAGAGCCTGACTGACCCGCGCCTCGGGATTCATGTTGGCCGCGATGAATTCCTCGATCAGCACGTTCAACATATAGAAAAACGCGACGACACCGCTGACCCAGACTATCTGATCGGTGATGAAAGCGCCGAGCGCGACATAGCCGACGAATACCGAGACGACGATGGTCAGGACTACGGCCCAAGCGAAAATGCGCAAAATCCGGACCCAGCGATTGCCCATCGTGACAGGCGGACCCAGACATTCGTCGCCGGGCGCTTCCTCGGTGATCACGCCTCTCAAGGAGAATCCGATCAGGATCGCAACGGTCAAAGCGCCGACGCCTCGCAAGGCGACGGAGACCGGCAGCGATGCCGCCACAATGTCGTTGAGCGATTCGAGCAAACGCGTGAGCGAGACGACAATCGCCACGCAAAGTGCCAGCCGCAGGATGCGCCAAGCCGTCGTGTCGTTGATTTGAGATAGACGCCAATTGGCCTGCGTCGGCGCAAAAAGTCCGCGTGTCACGCCAACTGCGAGCGCGATGCGGATGACGCCTATGCCAAGCGCATAAATGAAAGGCTGCAACCTGTCATTGTCGAGTTCGAAAGTCTCGAACACAACGGCTATGGCGAACATGGCCGCGATCGGCAGGCCGAGGAAGCCAAGCGCAACCCGCCAGGCGGCAAGAATTTTCTGAAAGCGGCTCGGATTGGCAATCTGCGGCGATCGCGACAGCACGGCCCTGGACAGCCGTCCAAGCGGCCAGGAGAGAACGAGGATCAGGGCGACAAGGCTCCAAAAGGCCGGCATGCGCCAACCCTCGAGGTGCATGTTGAGGCCGAAGATCCAATCGGCGAAGACGTCCCGCGCATTGCCGAGATCGTGCGGCAGTTCCTCGATCACCTTGAGCCATAGAGAGGGGCTGGCAATGCCGGTGGTCGATTGAAACAAAAGCCGGGTGAAGAGCAGATGCCGCCGTGTCGCGATCCGGTTGACCGTCTGATCGGCTTGCACGGCAAGCAGTTTCGCTCGTTTGATCAGCTCGTCGGTTTGATTATAGGTTTCCTGCTGCGTCTGACGCTCGGCCGTCACCGCGGGACTTTCGGGCGGCGCCTTGTCGTCGGGTTTGGGGCCGAGCTGATCGAGGCGCGTCTTGGCCGCGGCGAGTGCCGGGCCGAGCCGCTCGATGACCATCTGCAATTCGGCTGAAATGGGCTCTGTCTGTTTGCGCAGATCGGCGAGCGCGGCATCGGCGAGCGCGGGGTTCTGCAAATCGGTTTCGATCGCCTGCAAGGCGGTATTGAGCCGATCGATCCGCTGCGGAATGGGCTCGGGCGCTGCCTTCGGCGATTCGTCGGCGTGAACCGAGATCGAAACAGATAGAAAGAGGGCGATGCAAAGCCAGCGGACGAAATTATGAATCAAGAGGCTCTTCCCTGGAGCTGCCGTCGGAAGTTTAGTTATCCACCGATCTCATATCACGTTGAGCTCACTGTAATGAAACTGCAAAATTTGTTAGTGTTTAGCGGGGCATGATTCCCGGATTATAAGACCTTACAAAGGCAATATCGTTTTTTCTTAGGCATCTACGAACCATTGAATCGAGTTCGAAATGATCTTTGAAACTTACGCTCAACGCAAGCGCATGCATGCCCGTTCTGGCGAGGAGGATGTTTACGTTTATGACGAAGCGTCGGCGCACTTACGACATCAGATATGCATGACTTTGGCAGAAGCTATAGGAGAATATTATGTGTTCTCCGGGGATGAGTTCCACAATCCGCCACACGCAAATGAATGGTGGGAACAAATAGATCGTATATGCCGAAAGGAGATACAATCTTATCTTAAGTATGCGAATGAACGTAATTTAGCGGCTCGTTTTTTAAATTTCCTTACGGTCGTGCCCCACATAGACGACTTTCTTAGTGGAGTGGAACTTGGTTGTCTGGTTTTATCGCTCATCGACGACAGACATGATTTCAAAGAGAGGGCTGCACTTCAGAAGGCAGGTCCAGCGATTGAAGAAATCAATCAACGTTTCGTGCAGCACGGCGTTGGCTTCCAGTTTGAAAATCGACAAATTATTCGAATCGACTCGAAGCTCGTCCACGCAGAAATTATCAAGCCTGCGTTGAGTCTCTTAGCTGCATCAGATTTCGCAAAGGCGAACGCAGATTTCATGACAGCACATCGACATTACCGTGCGGGCGAATATAAAGACTCGATCACGGCCTCAAATAGGGCCTTCGAAAGCATGCTGAAAGCGATTTGCGATTTGGAAAAATGGGAATATGGCAAAGGCGATAGAGCGCCTGAGCTAATATCGAAGGTCCGTAATAATGGCCTATTTACTCATGACTTTGATAAAAGCTTCGACGCTTATATAGCGATGCTTAAAACCGGGCTTCCTGCGGTTAGAAATGATGCTGGCGGCCATGGCGAAGGACTATTGGCGCCAGCCGTGACTGCGCAGATCGCCCGCTTTGCAATCAACCTGACTGCGTCCAATATCCTTTTACTTGGTGAGTCCTTCGACGCTTATAAAAAAGCACGAGGCCGCTAACAGTTGCTAGTTAGCCGCGCCCCTCGCCGGCCTCCCACAGAGCTCGCAGCCCCTCGCGATAGGTTGGAAAAGCGAGAGACACGCCGAGCTCTTCCTTCAGCTTGCGGTTCGAGGCGCGCTTGTTTTCGGCATAGAAGCTGCGCGCGAGCGGCGTGAGATCGGCCTCGTCCACATCCTGCTCGGGTGGTGGCGTAATGCCCATCAGTTCGGCGGCGTAGGTTACGACATCTTGCGGCGGCGCGGGCTCGTCGTCGCTGACATTCCAGATCTGGCCTTTGCCCTCCTGCATCAGCGCGCTCGCGATCGTCAGCGCGACATCTTCCACATGAATGCGGTTGAAGACCTGATCCGGCTTCACGATGCGCTTCGCCTTGCCCGCCGCCAGATTGGCGAGCGCATTGCGTTCGGGCCCATAGATCCCGGCAAGACGCAGGATATGCGTGGCTTTGTCCGCATCCTTGCCGATGGAAGCCCAGGCCTTCTCGGCCTGCAGGCGCGCCGTCGAGCGCGGGCTCGTAGGCGCCGGCAATCTGTCCTCGTCGACCCATGCGCCTTGCCGGTCGCCATAGACGCCGATCGTCGACAAATAGACGATGCGAAGCGGGCGGCGCAGGCCGGAGATAAGCCGGCCGAAACGCGCCAGCACCGGATCGGCCGATGTGCCCGGCGGAATCGAGACAAGCACGGCGTCCGTGCTTTTCAGATGGTCCGCGATGGCCGGGTCCTCATGGTCGGTATTGAAGACCAAGGGCTGCACATGCGTTTGGGCCAAGGCCTCCGCTTTATCGATGGATCTCACCGTGCCCGCGACATCGTCGAAAAGCTCGCCATAGCGATTGATGAAATGAAGCGCACTATAGCCGAGGCCGAAGGCGAAGAGTTTCATGTTTTGGATGTCTCCTGCTTCCATTCGGCCAGAACCGAGGCGTCGTCTTCGCGGCCCAGCCAATGCTGTGCCAGACGCGCGGTTCTTTCCGGCGGGGCGAGCTGGCTAAGCGCCCAGACCGCCATGCCGCGCACCAGGGGCGACGCGTCGGCCAGCCTTGCTTCAATCAATGGCAGTATAGCTGAGTCGCCCGAATTTCCCGCAGCGATCAGGAGATTGCGCATGAAGCGCGAAAAGCCAATCCGCTTGATGGGGCTGCCAACAAAAAAGCTGCGGAATTTAGCCTCGTCAAAGGTCAGCCATTCCGCGATGGCGGGGCTTATCAGATCCGGTCGGGCCTGAAGCTTGGCCTCGCTCGCATCTTGCGCATATTTATTCCACGGGCAGACGGCCAGACAATCGTCGCATCCATAGACGCGGTTGCCGATGGCTTTTCTAAATTCGCGCGGAATAAAGCCCTTGTGCTCGATCGTGAGATAGGAAATGCAGCGCCGCGCATCGAGCACATAAGGCGCGGGAAAAGCCTTTGTCGGGCAGATGCCGAGACAGGCCTGGCAGGTGCCGCAACGATCGTCTTCGGCAGCATCCGCCTCGAGCGGCAGGTTCGTGAAGATCGCGCCGAGAAACAGCCAGGATCCATAGTCGCGCGAGACGAGATTGGTGTGCTTGCCTTGCCAGCCGAGACCGGCCTGTTGCGCCAGCGGCTTTTCCATTACCGGCGCGGTATCGACGAAGACTTTGACTTCCGCATCTTTTGTCTCGGCGCAAAGCCAGCCAGCGAGCAATTTGAGCCGCCCCTTGATGAGGTCATGATAGTCGCCGTTGCGCGCGTAGACCGACAGATTGGCGGTGCTTTTATCGTCGAGATTGGCGAGCGGATCCTCAGTGGGGCCATAATTCATGCCGAGCAGAATGATGCTTTTCACCTCGGGCCAGAGCTGCTTCGGATCGGACCGTCGCGCCTGCGTCTCGCCCATCCAATTCATGTCGCCGGCGGCGCCCGTGGCGAGCCATTGATCCAAGCGCAAACCAGCCTCGCCAAGCGAGCCCGGATCGGCGACACGGCAAAGCTCGAAGCCAAGCTCGCGCGCCTTGGCGGCAAGCGCGGCTTTGAAACCCGGCTCTAGAAATCGAGATCCGCGTAAACCTCCGCCGGAACGAAGCCCGGCAGCCGGTCCGCGAGGAGCGCGCGAAAGGCTGGACGCGATTTCACCCGCGCGTACCAATGCTTCGCCGTTTCGTCCTCGTCCCATGGCACGTCGCCCAGAAAATCCACCGAGGAAAGATGCGCCGCGGCCGCGAGATCGGCATAGGTCATGCGGTTGCCCGCGAGCCAGTTTCTATGGCCGATCAGATAGCCGATATAGCGCAGGTGATACCAGATATTCGTGCGCGCCGCGCGGATGAGCTCCATATCCGGCGCACCGCCGCCCGCTACCCTTGGCATGAATCTCTTATAGATTTTCTCGGTCACAAGCCACTGCGAGACCTCGGCGAAGAATTTGTGATGAAACCAGTCGAGAAGGCGGCGCACTTCGACGCGCTCATAAGGCTCGTCCGGCATCAGGCGATGATCGCCCTGCCCGTAAACCTCATCGAAATATTCGGCGATCGTGGTGGCGCCCGGCACCACAGCGCCCGAATCCTCGATGAAAACCGGAGTCTGCCCAGCTGGATTGAGAAGCAGAAATTCCTCGCGGCGCTCGAAGATCTTTTCTTCGATCAGCTCCGGCTCGACGCCAAATTCGCCAAGAAGAAGCCGGACGAAACGCGAATGCGGGCACAGCGGGTGATGATAAAGAATCGGCATCTGGTGCGGTGTACGGGAGGCTTATGGAAGAAGCAAACGTCGATTGCTCAAGACATGAGAAGCTATGTGCGAGCTGGCCTTCATGGTTACGGAATTCTAAAGCCACGCCAGACTGTGAGCGTCATCGTACCCTCCGCCGAAGAGAGGATGGGATAAATATTCCCGCTTTGTTCCCAGGCTCTGGAGAATCGTTTAATATGCGCGCATGGATCATGCGCTCTCCACCTTTCTCGGCTTCCGGCTCTTCAATGTGCCGATCACATTATTTCATGTGGTAGCGGCGGGCCTCATCGCCGCTTCCGTCATCACTTTGCTTTTGATTGTGAGTTTTCTCGGGTTGCTCCGCGCCCGCAAAGAGCGGCGCGAGGCGGCTTTGATCGAGGCCGCGCGCCAGCAGGACATGGACGATAAAATGGCCGAGATTGCGCGCCAGGGCGCGGAACTCACCGGCCGTCTGCGTGCGATGAGCGAACATCTGGGTTCGCGCCAGGCCGATCTCGCACGACTCGTCTCCGAACGGCTCGACAATGTCAGCCATCGCATGGGGCAGAATCTCGAAGCCTCGAGCCAGACCACGGGCGAGCATCTGACCAAGCTCAACGAGCGGCTCGCCGTCATAGACGCGGCGCAGGCGCGCCTGACCGGCCTCACGCAAGAAGTCGTCAGCCTGAAAGATATTCTCGCCAACAAGCAATCGCGCGGCGCTTTCGGCCAGGGCCGGATGGAGGCGATCATCCGCGATTGCCTGCCGGCATCGGCCTTCGAATTTCAATATACGTTGTCGAATCGTAACCGGCCCGATTGCATCATCCGCCTGCCGGGCGATGAGCGCGTCATGGTGGTCGATGCGAAATTTCCGCTCGAATCCTTCACCTTGTTGAAAGATGCCTCCGGCGAAGAGGCCCTAAAACAGGCGCAAGCCCGCGTGCGCGGCGACGTCGGCAAACATATCAAGGATATTGCCGAGAAATATTTCGTGCCCGGCGAGACACAGGATATCGCCGTGCTCTTCGTGCCGTCGGAATCGCTTTATGCGGATTTGAACGAGCATTTCGAGGATCTGATTCAAAAAGCGCATAAGGCCCGCATCATCATCGTCTCGCCTTCGCTTTTGATGATGGCGGTGCAGGTGATGCAGGCGATCGTGCGCGACGCGCGCGTGCGCGAACAGGCGCATCTCATCCAGGACGAAGTGCAGCTGCTTGTCGAAGACGTCGGACGGCTCCGCACCCGCGTCGCCAAGCTCGATGCGCATTTCCGCCAGGCGCAAGAGGACATCGGGCAGATCACGACCTCTGCCGATAAGATCACCAAGCGCGGCGAACGGATCGACCTTCTGGATTTCTCCGATCCCGCCGAGGCACCGAAGCAGAGCGATCTTCTCGCGGCCTCTCTCATCAAGGCGGCGGAATAATTGGTCGAGAGCAGCGAAAACGGGTTAGGCGCGCCCGGTGCCGGCTATTACGCGGCCTTGGTGGTCGCGACCTTTCTGATGGCGTCCGGCTTCATCGCAGGCAAGATCCTTTTGAATTTTGGTTTCCCGGTGTTTTTGCTTGTCGGCTGGCGCTTCATCGTCGCGGCCTTCGCGCTTCTGCCATTGGCGGTGATCTCGCGCGAGCCTTTGTTTCCACGTCTCACGCTGTCGCAGAAAGCGACGGTCGTGCTCATCGGGCTCTTGCAGACGACAGGTACGCTCGGCCTGACCTTTCTCTCCTTGCGCTACGTCTCGGCGGCGACATCCGGCATATTGCTTTTCACCAATCCGATCTGGGTTGCCTTGCTCGCGCCCTGGGTTCTGGGCGAGTCTTTGACGACGATCCGCGTGCTTGGCTTGATGTGCGGAATCTCCGGCGTTGCGCTGGCGCTCGGCGGCGCGGCAGTCTCGGCGTCCGACAATTTCCTGCAAGGCGATATCGTCGGCCTGGGCGGCGCCTTGTGCTGGAGCCTGTCGACCATCATCAACAAGCGCACGCAATTGCCCATTGGCACCTGGACCTTGAGTTTCTGGCAAATGCTGATCGGTGCGCTCGTGCTTCTGGCGATTGCTTTCGGGCAGGGCGAACGTTGGCCGGAGAATGTCGGGCTTGTGCAATGGGCCTGGTTTTTCTGGCTCGCCATTCCGGGCTCGGCCGCATCCTTCGGGCTCTGGTTTCTTGCCTTGCGCAAGGGCGGCGCGACGCGTTCCAGCGGTTATCTCTTTCTCGCGCCGCTCTTCACTGTGCTGCTGTCCGATCTGATCCTGGGAACGAGCCTCACTCTGCAGCAGGCGGCAGGCGGCATTTTGATCGGACTGAGCCTATGGCTGGTGAACCGGGGCGGATTGCATCCGTTTCGGAAAGCATGAGTCTCTCAACGGTGTCATGGCCGGACTTCGCCTGCGCGCCTGAGTTAGATTGGCTGGAGCGGGCGATCAGATTTCGCCATTCATTCAACGGCGACCAGTATCGGCGAGACGGATATGCTTTCGTCAAGGATGGCTTCGCCACCGCCTTCGGCGGCGCGTCGGAGATGCGTCCTTGACGAAAGCGATCCGCTCGCCAATGCTAGCCGCCAAGAGATGAATGGCAGCCTTTGAATTGAGCCATTGCACGCAATGAGCCTCAACCGTCAAGCCTGCGCATGACGGTTGAGAGATCGGCGTTGCACCCGTCAAAAATCCGTGCGGCTGCGGATCGCCGCTGCGAGTGTGCCTTCGTCGAGATAGTCGAGCTCGCCGCCGACCGGAACGCCATGCGCGAGCCGCGTGGTCTTGACCGGAAGATGCGAGATGAGATCTGTCACATAATGCGCCGTGGTCTGCCCATCGACGGTCGCATTGACGGCGAGAATCACTTCTTTCACCTCGCCGGTTGCGATCCGCTCGACCAGCGTCGTGAGATTGAGATCGTCGGGCCCGACGCCATCGAGCGGCGAGAGCGTCCCGCCGAGCACATGATAGCGCGCTTTGAGCGCCGCGGCGCGCTCCAGCGCCCAGAGATCGGCGACGGTCTCGACGACGACGAGCACATGCGGGTCGCGCTTCTCGTCGCGGCAGACGGTGCAGGGGTCGGATGTGTCGACATTGCCGCAGATTTTGCAGGTGACGATTTTGTCGCGCGCGTTTTGCAGCGCTTCGGCAAGCGGACCCAAAAGCTCGTCGCGCTTGCGGATCAGATGCAGTGCCGCGCGGCGCGCCGAGCGCGGCCCCAGGCCCGGAAGACGCGCCAGCAATTGGATGAGGCGTTCGATCTCTGCGCCCGCGACGCGCTCACCCATGTGTTTTTATCTCGCCGCGTTTTAGAAATCTGGGTTCACGGGTTTTTCGTGAGCGATAGATCTCAGAAAATGAAATTAAACCGATGGAGCGTACCTTCTCCCCTTGTGGGAGAAGGTGCCGAGCGTATGCGAGGCGGATGAGGGGTATAGCCTCGTTCCCCTCACCCGGCAGACTTCGTCTGCCACCCTCTCTCCCGCAAGGGGAGAGGGTTTACGCGTCCTAAAACGGCAGCTTCATGCCGGGCGGCAAAGGCAATCCCGCCGTCACGGCCTTCATCTTTTCTTCCATCAGGCGTTCGGCTTTCTTGCGGGCGTCTTCATGCGCCGTGACGATGAGATCTTCCAGAATCTCTTTCTCATCCGGCTTCATCACGCTGTCGTCGATCGCAAGGCCCTTCATCGTGCCTTTGGCGGTAAGCGTGACGCGCACGAGGCCGCCGCCCGACTGGCCCTCGACTTCGAGCCGTTCCATCTCGGCCTGCATATCCTGCATTTTGGCCTGCATGGCTTGCGCCTGTTTCATCAGGCCCATCATGTCTTTCATAAGTGCTCCTCGCAGAGAATATAGTCGTATCCGATGATGCCAAACCGGCGCTTGCCGGCATTGCGAGGAATGAAAGCGACGAAGCAATCCAGTGGCAGAAGCCTAAGCGTTGTTCCTGGATTGCTTCGCTACGCTCGCAATGACGGCCCAGCAATTGGAGTCTTTCTAACTATAAATCGTCTTCGGTGAAGATTTGATCGGCATAGGCGATTTCGTCATTGGTTTCCACCGTGTCCGAGTCGGGAGGCGGCGGGGCCGTTGA
>JAATEW010000083.1 GCA_015655535.1 Hyphomicrobiales bacterium
CAATATCAACGATAAGCACATCGAGGTGATCGTCCGGCAGATGTTGCAGAAAGTCGATATTACCGATCCGGGCGATACCGAATTTCTCATCGGCGAGCAGGTCGATCAGATGGAACTCGAAGAGGCCAACGCCAAATGTATCGAAGAAAGGCTTAAGCCCGGCGTCGGTACCCCGGTGCTGCTCGGTATCACCAAGGCCTCGTTGCAGACGCGGTCCTTCATTTCGGCAGCCTCCTTCCAGGAGACGACCCGCGTCCTCACGGAGGCGGCCGTCAACGGCAAGGCGGATACGCTCGAAGGCTTGAAGGAAAACGTCATCGTCGGCCGGCTCATCCCGGCCGGAACCGGCGCTGCCATGGCGAAACTGCGCCGGGTCGCGGCTATGCGCGACGAGATGATCCTCGCGCAGAAGGCCGAGGCGGCAGGCGAGCCCGCAGCACCGGTGCCGCAACTGGCTCCGCCGACGAAACCAAGCCGTGCGACGGCGAAGTCGGGCGGCTAGCCAAGCCCATTTTAGTATAGCCTGAGGCGTCGGAGCGATCCGATGCCTCAGGAATAGGCTGATTTTCAAGCTCTTAAGACGCTTGGAGATTTGCGTTCCCGTGCTACACTTCTAATCAAGTGCCCGCGAAAGAAGCATGTCCTTGCGCGGGGTGTAGGGAGCGAAGAGTGGCACCAACGGATCGGACCGCCGCGGCCATCGCGCGGTCTCAGACTATCGACACATCGCGCCCCGGCTCTCCGGCAGCCTCTTTTTCCAACGGCAAGGGCCATATGGACTTCGGATCGCGTCCGGCTCACGGCCATTACCGGTCGTCGCACGGACCAGGCGATGGCGCCACTTACGCGGCGCTCGATCTCGGCACCAATAATTGCCGGCTTCTGGTCGCAAAGCCGGAACCGCGCGACTCGGATCGCGGCGCGTTCCGCATTGTCGATTCCTTTTCCCGCATCGTCCGGCTGGGCGAGGGCCTGTCGCATACGGGACGGCTTTGCGATGCCGCCATTGAGCGGACTTTGGGTGCGCTTGAAGTCTGCCGCGACAAGATGAACGCGCGATGCGTGACGCGGGCGCGGCTGATTGCGACGGAAGCCTGCCGCGCGGCGCAAAACGGCGGCGAATTTCTGGAGAAAGTGCGCGATGCGACCGGGCTCGCGCTGGAGGTCGTCGATCGCGAAACGGAAGCGCATCTCGCAGCCGCCGGCTGCGCCGCTCTGGCGGATCATGCGGCGGAAGGCGTCGTCTTGTTCGACATCGGCGGCGGATCGTCGGAAATCGTCTGGCTCACGCGGGGTCCTGAGAGCCAAAGCCCACGGCAACCGACGGGCGTTTTGCAGCAGGATCGCGTCCGCTTCTGGGTCTCCTTGAAGCTCGGTGTCGTGACGCTGGCCGAGAAATATGGTGGCACGCAAGTCTCGAATACGACCTTCCAGGCTATGGTCGAGCATGTCGCCGAACAGCTCGCGCCCTTCGTCGCCATGGCTGAATCCGAGCAGCGATGCGGGCGGTTTCATCTGCTGGGCACGTCGGGAACCGTCACGACGATCGCAGGCGTCTATCTCGGCCTTGCCCGTTACGACCGGCGCAAGGTCGATGGGCTTTGGATGGTGAGCGAGGATGTCGATCACGCGATCACACAGCTTCGTCATATGTCCTATGAACAGCGCGCCGCCAATGGCTGTATCGGACCCGAGCGCGCCGATCTCGTGCTCGCGGGCTGCGCTATTTTAGAGGCGATCCGCCGCGCCTTTCCGGCCGAGCGGCTGCGGATCGCCGATCGTGGTCTGCGCGAAGGCATTCTCATGCAATTGATGAGCGCCGACCATGTCTGGTCGCAGCAAGACGCATGAGCCCAGTCAAAACCTCGGGTCGTGAAGGCGGGCGCTCGCTCAAGACCCATGTGAAGACCGCGAAGAAGCGCACATTATCCTCGACGCTATGGCTCGAACGCCAGCTCAATGACCCTTACGTCGTGCGCGCCAAGCTCGAAGGCTATCGCTCGCGCGCGGCGTTCAAGCTGATCGAAATCGACGAGCGCTATCATGTCCTGCACCCGGGCCAGAAGGTCGTCGATCTCGGCGCGGCGCCGGGCGGCTGGTCGCAGGTCGCGGCGCAAAAGACCGGCAGCCGCGACGGCCGCGGCCGGGTGATCGGCATCGATCTCCTGGATATCGCGCCTTTGCCCGGCGTCGAATTCAGAAAGATGGATTTTCTCGATCCCGCCGCGCCCGCGCATCTCAAGGAATGGCTTGGCAGTAAAGCCGATATCGTCTTGTCCGACATGGCCGCCAATGCGACGGGCCATCGCAAGACCGATCATTTGCGCATTATCGGCCTGATCGAGCTCGCCGCGGATTTCGCCTGCGAGATTCTGGCGCCCGGCGGGAGCTTTCTCGCCAAGGTTTTTCAAGGCGGCACGGAAGGCACGGTGCTTGCGCGATTGAAGCGCGATTTCGCCACCGTGCGGCATGTGAAACCCAAGGCAAGCCGCGCCGGTTCGGCCGAGCTTTATGTCTTGGCGAGCGGCTTTCGCGGCAGCGGATCGTCTTGATTTGTGCGTGGTTCACTTGGCGCGGCAGAGCCCCGCGCAAGGTCTGAGCCCGCATCCTCGGGCAGGCTGAGAAACGAGCCTATCGCGCTCGTCAAAATCACTGCCATGACGAGAAAAGCCCATTGGAAATCGGCGATCTCAAGCGTTCCGCCGCGAAACCAGCGCAATGTCTGAAGCACGTTCGCACCTATGGCGACGCCGAGACTCAAGGACAATTGCTGCGCCACCGAAGTGAAGCTCGTCGCCCGGCTCATGACGGCGGCTTCGATATCCGCATAGGCCAAGGCATTGACGCTGGTGAATTCAAGAGAGCGAAAAAATCCGCCGATGAGCAGAACGCCCATCATGACGATCATCGGCGTTGCCGGGTAAAAGAAGCCAATCGCCGCGAGCATCAGTCCGCTCAGCAAAGTATTGTAGATGAGAACGGGTCGAAAGCCGAAGGTCTGAAGAATGGCCGGCGCCGTCGTCTTCATCGCCATCGCACCGGCAGACGAAATGAAGGTCGTAAGGCCGGATTGAAAGGCATTCATCCCGAAGCCGATCTGCAGCATCAAAGGCAGGAGAAAGGGAATGGAGCCGGTTGCGATCCGAAACAGCGAGCCGCCGGTGACGCTGGCGCGAAAGGTGCGGATGCGCAACAATTTGAGATCGAGAATCGGATGCGCGGTGCGGCGTGCATGCCAGACGTAAAGCGCAAGCGCGCCAGCGCCCAAAAGCATCATTAAAGCGACGATCGCCCAGGGCACGACGCCGCGGCCCGCGACGCTCAAGCCGAAAATCAGCAGCGACAGGCCAATGCCTGAGAGAACAAATCCGCGCAGGTCGAGCGGCCAGACATCGATCTCGCGCACATCCTCGATGAAGATCGTGGCGAGCGTGATGCCGAGCACGCCAATCGGCACATTGATCCAGAAGATCCAGCGCCAGTGAAAATAGGTCGTGATGAATCCGCCGACAGGCGGCCCCACGATTGGTCCGATCAAAGCGGGGATCGTGAGATAGGCGAGCGCGCGTACCATGTCGGAGCGCTCGACGGAGCGCAGCAGCACGAGCCGCCCGACCGGCACCATCATCGCGCCGCCCATGCCTTGCAGCACCCGGGCGGCCACGAATTGCGGCAATGTGCTCGACAGGCCGCAGGCAATCGAACCCAAGGTGAAGACCAAAATCGCCAGCCGGAAGACCGTGCGCGCGCCGAACCTGTCGGCGGCCCAGCCGGAGGCCGGAATGAAGATGGCGAGCGAAAGAAGATAAGATGTCAGCGCCAGTTTCAGCGCGATCGGATCTTCATGGAGATCGACCGCGATCGCCGGCAAAGAGGTCGAAATCACCGTCCCGTCGAGATTTTCCATAAACAAGGCGCAGGCGACGATCAGGGCCGTCAACATGTAACGGGGCAGGGGGCTTCCTCCGGCGATTCGTTTTCTTACCAGCGATTTAGCGGCATTTGCCGCCCGGCCAAGGCATCCGGCATGAAAATCTCGGCGAATTGAGCCTGCTCTGTCCACATGCGTCAAAAAACCGTGTCAATTTCCTTGGATAGAGGCGCATGTGCCGAGCAAAACCGCACATTCATCATATATGAGCAGGGTCGTCACTTTGCGGGGCGAAACAAGCATGCTATGAGCCGCTGCCAACTTCAGGTCGAGGCCCATTTCGACCTTCCCGCTGCGTGACAGCCTCCTTAAAGGCTCTATCGCCCCCGACGACTCGAACGGAGTTGGCCTAATGACCCGCATCATGCGACCCCCGCTCAATGAAGCGCTGACTTTCGACGATGTGCTGCTCGTGCCAGGCCATTCGGAGGTCCTGCCCAGCGCCGTCGATCTCAAGACGCGCCTGACCAGCACCATCAGCCTGAACCTGCCGATCCTCTCTTCCGCCATGGACACCGTGACGGAAGCGCGGCTGGCGATCGCCATGGCGCAGGCGGGCGGCATCGGCGTCATCCACCGCAATCTCGCACCCGACGAGCAGGCCGAGGAGGTCCGCAAGGTCAAGCGCTACGAGAGCGGCATGGTCGTCGATCCGATCACCATTTTCCCGGACGAGACCTTAGCCGACGCCTTGGGGCTCATGCGCCATCACGGCATTTCGGGCTTCCCCGTTGTCGAGCGCGGGCCCAATGGCAAAGCCGGCAAGCTCTGCGGAATCCTGACCAATCGCGATGTCCGTTTCGCCGATAATCCGGATCAGCCGGTCTCCGAGCTGATGACGAAGAAGATCATCACCGTGCGTGAAGGCGTCTCGCAGGACGAGGCGCGAAGGCTTCTGCATCAGCATAGGCTCGAAAAGCTTTTGGTGGTCGATGAGAATTTCCGCTGCGTCGGTCTCGTCACCGTCAAGGACATGGACAAGGCGATCCTGCATCCTTTCGCTTGCAAGGACCCGGAAGGGAGGCTGCGCGTGGCAGCGGCCTCGACCGTCGGCGACTCCGGCTATGAGCGGGCCTTGATGCTGATCGATGCCGGCGTCGATTGCATCGTCATCGATACCGCGCATGGCCATTCGCAATCCGTGCTCGATCAGGTGACGCGGGTGAAGCGCGCTTCGAATAAAGTGGCGCTGATCGCCGGCAATGTCGCGACCGCCGACGGCACCAAAGCCTTGATCGATGCGGGTGCCGATGCGATCAAAGTCGGCATTGGGCCGGGCTCCATCTGCACGACGCGGATCGTCGCCGGTGTCGGCGTGCCCCAGCTCACGGCGATCCTCGATTGCGCCGAGGCCGCGCGCCACGCCAATGTCCCGGTCATCGCCGATGGCGGCATCAAATATTCGGGCGATTTTGCAAAAGCCATCGCGGCCGGTGCCGATGCCGTCATGGTCGGCTCGCTGCTCGCAGGCACCGACGAGAGCCCCGGCGAAGTCTATCTCTACCAGGGCCGCTCGTTTAAATCCTATCGCGGCATGGGCTCCGTCGGCGCCATGGCGCGCGGCTCGGCCGACCGCTATTTCCAGCAAGACATCAAGGACAGCCTGAAGCTCGTGCCGGAAGGCATCGAGGGGCAGGTGCCCTATCGCGGACCCGCCGCGCCGATCCTGCATCAGCTCGGCGGCGGCTTGCGGGCTGCCATGGGCTATGTCGGCGCGCCGTCCATCCCCGAGTTTCAGGCACGCGCGGGCTTCGTCCGCATTTCGGCGGCGGGCTTGCGGGAAAGCCATGTCCACGATGTGGCAATCACGCGCGAAAGCCCGAACTACCCGACGAATGTGTGATCATGAGCATTCAATCCGTGCTTCTGCCGGTTTTCATCCTTGTCTTCCTGATGTTCTTTCTTTTGACCTGGACGATTAAAGAGCGGATGACGGGCGGCCAAACCAAAGCCCAGCAAGTCGGCGCCTGCTTTTCCAATCAAGCCGAATTGCCGCCGCTGTTCTTCGTCTTGGTGGTGCTGGCCATCATGACGCGAAAAGCTGATTGGACCTTCGTGATCATGGAGTGGCTTTTCGTCCTGGCACGCTTGGGGCACGCCTTCATCTTCACGACCACGAATAATCTGAAACAGCGCGGCATGGCTTTCATGCTCGGCGCGGCGATCCTCGCGATCATGTGGGTGATCTTCGCCGTGCGCATTCTCGTCTCTCCGACCTTCGGAGCCATATGACTCCCGGTGCGCGCATAGCGGCTGCGATCGAAGTGCTCGACGAGATCGACAATCGTCACAGGCCGGCCTCGGATGCCTTGAAAGACTGGGGTCTCGCGCATCGTTTCGCCGGATCGAAGGACCGCGCCGCGATCGGCTCCTTCGTCTTCGACGCTTTGCGCTGCAAGGCCTCCGCCGCCTGGATCATGGGGGCGGAGACATCCCGCGCCATCGTGCTCGGGAGCTTGCGCGAAACGCGGCAGATGAGCCTCTCCGAAGTCATGGCGCTTTGTTCGGGCGAGGGCCACGCGCCGCCGCCTATGAGCGAGGCCGAGCAGCACGCTTATGTCGAGGGCACGCTCGAGGGCGCGCCGCCGCATGTGCTGGGCGATTTCCCCGAATGGCTGACCGCGGCGCTGGGCAGTGACGCCATCGCGCTCGGCCGGGCCTTGGCCGATCGCGCGCCGGTCGATCTGCGCGTCAATGGCCTGAAGGGGGCACGGCAGAAAGCCTTGACCGCCTTGGCGCATTTGCACGCCGAGGCGACGCCGCTTTCGCCCGATGGCCTGCGTCTGCCCTTTACGCCGGATGGGCGCGGCCCCGCGCTTGCCGCCGAGCCCGCCTATGTCAAAGGCCTCGTCGAGGTCCAGGATGAGGGCTCGCAACTGGCGGCGCGTCTTTCCAACGCCAAACCCGGTGAGCAGGTGCTCGACCTTTGCGCCGGCGGCGGTGGCAAGACGCTCGCGCTCGCCGCGCTGATGCAGAACAAGGGGCAGATTTACGCGAGCGACAGCGATGGCCGCCGCCTGATGCCGGCCTATAAGCGTCTGGAGCGGGCAGGCGCCCGGAATGTTCAGCTTCGCCCGCCGAAGGGCGGCGCCGATGTGCTGGCCGATCTCGCCGGCCGCTGCGATCTCGTCCTGGTTGACGCACCTTGCACCGGCACGGGCACCTGGCGACGCAACCCCGACGCCAAATGGCGGATCCGGCCGACATCGCTTGAGCATCACCTCGATGAGCAAGCGGAAATACTTGAAAAGGCGGTCTCTTATCTCAACGAGAAAGGGCGGCTGCTCTATATCACCTGCTCGCTTTTGCGGGATGAGAACGAGGCGCAGATCGAGCGCTTTCTGGCGTCTCACCCGGCGTTTGAATGCATGAGCGCGGAGGATATGGCTCAGGCCGCGGGCCTGCCGCAGCTCGCGGCACTTGCCTCAGGCCTAGGGCCGGGTCTCCGCTTATCCCCTTTGGCTGGCGGCACGGATGGGTTTTACATCGCCTGTTTGAGGAGGCGATAAAGGGTTAACTCTAAACGGGACGGTTGCGATTGGTCGGCACGCGCACCGGGACGGGATTGAGATCTAGGCTGATGTCGCGGAGCGCCGCTGCGAAAACCGTCGCGAACCTCTGCCGGAGGCTTTGCCATGGGAATGACGCGGCAGGTGCCTGGGGCTCTTCGAGGCCTTCGGAAAAGAGCTGCGGAATATCGTTCAAGCGAACGCGGACGCGTTCGCCATTGGCCGATTGAGAAGGAATGAATAAAAACTCGGACATGGAGCCAGCACCCAACTTGGAATAACTGCACCCTATCCAAGGGGAATTGCGGCCTTTTCAAAATATTCGTTCGAATTGTCGCTAAAACCGTTTGCTCAAGGCGCCGCTGGCTTAGGAAAACCGGCGCCAACGGGGCTTTGCAAAACGAAGGACGATAGGAATGACGGAGGCTGACCTCCATAAAGATGTGCTAGAGACGCATGACAAAGTCCTGATCGTCGATTTCGGCTCGCAGGTGACGCAATTGATCGCGCGCCGCGTGCGCGAGGCCGGCGTCTATTGCGAGCTGGCGCCGTTCCAAAATGCCGAACAGGCTTTCCAAACCCTGAATCCGAAGGCCGTGATTCTCTCGGGCGGCCCGGCCTCCGTGCTTGAAGCGGGCTCGCCGCGCGTGCCCGACGCGATCTTCAAATCGGGCGTGCCGGTGCTCGGCATTTGCTATGGCAAGCAGGTGATGGCGGCGCAGCTTGGCGGCAAGGTGGAGGCCGGCGACAATCGCGAATTCGGCCGCGCCGAGGTCGAGGTGGTGGAAGATAGCGCGCTTTTCGAAGGCGTCTGGCAGAAGGGCCAGCGCTATCAGGTCTGGATGAGCCATGGCGACGCGGTCAGTCAATTGCCCTCGGGCTTCCGGCGGCTGGCGACCTCGGAGTCCGCGCCGATCGCCGTCATCGGCGACGAGGCGCGCAAATTCTACGCCGTGCAATTCCATCTCGAAGTCGTGCATACGCCGGACGGCGCCAGGCTCATCTCGAATTTCGTGCACAAGGTTGCGGGGCTGAAAAGCGATTGGACCATGCCCGCTTTCCGCGCCGAAGCCGTTGCCTCGATCAGAAAGCAGGTTGGCCAAGGCCGCGTGCTCTGCGGGCTCTCGGGCGGCGTCGATTCAGCCGTCGCCGCCGTGCTGATCCATGAGGCGATCGGTGACAGGCTCACCTGCGTCTTCGTCGATCATGGTCTGTTGCGGCAAGGCGAGGCGGAAGAAATCGTCTCGCTCTTTCGCGGCCATTACAATATTCCGCTCGTGCATGTCGATGCCTCGGCGTTGTTCATCGGCGCGCTCACCGGCATCCGGGAGCCGGAAGAAAAGCGGAAGATCATCGGGCGGCTCTTCATTTCGACCTTCGAGGCGGAAGCGAAAAAGATCGCCGCGGACGGACGCGGCGCGCCGGAGTTTCTGGCACAAGGCACGCTTTATCCCGACGTGATCGAAAGCGTTTCGTTCAGCGGCGGGCCTTCGGTCACGATCAAGTCGCATCATAATGTCGGCGGTCTGCCCGAGCGCATGAATATGAAGCTCGTCGAGCCCTTACGCGAACTCTTCAAAGATGAAGTGCGCGCGCTTGGCCGTGAATTGGGATTGCCGGAAGCTTTCGTCGGGCGGCATCCTTTTCCGGGGCCGGGGCTCGCCATCCGCTGTCCGGGCGGGATAACTCCCGAGAAACTGGAAATCCTACGCAGAGCCGATGCGGTTTATCTCGACGAGATCCGCAAGTCGGGGCTCTACGATCAGATCTGGCAGGCCTTCGCCGTGCTGCTGCCGGTGCAGACGGTGGGCGTGATGGGCGACGGGCGGACTTACGATTTTGTCTGCGCGCTGCGCGCCGTGACATCCGTCGATGGCATGACGGCGGATTTCTATCCTTTCGACATGAGCTTTCTGGGCCGCGCCGCGACGCGCATCATCAATGAGGTGAAAGGCATCAACCGGGTTGTCTATGATGTGACGAGCAAGCCGCCAGGGACGATTGAGTGGGAGTAATTCGGTCCAATTCAGGCCGTATCCTTACCTATCGCTAATTTAGCATAAGCTAATGATTAATCAATAGCTTTATAGCTTGCCATGTTGCTGGCTATCGCCGGCTAGCAGATTCAGGTGACGGCAAGACTGACGGTACAGTGTTTTTCAAAAACGATCATTTTAGCTCATACCGTCACCTCATTTTTTGCAGTATCCATCATTTTTAAACATAACTATATGTATTATAAAGCTTTATATCTTATGTTGACGGTAGATTTTGTGACGGTAAAATAGGTCTCTCGAAACCTCTTTTTGACCGTGTCAGAGCCGATTTAATGTTGACTGATGTCGCAATTAAGAGATTGAAACCAAAAGATAAAGTCTACAAAATTGCGGATCGTGACGGTATGTATGTCGCGGTCGCTATATCTGGCCAAATCACCTTCCGCTATGACTACCGTATCAGTGGCCGCCGCGAGACGCTGACAATTGGCCGCTACGGGGCAGACGGCATTTCACTCGCGGAAGCCCGGGAGAAATGTCTTGCCGCGCGCAAGTCCGTGGCGGCAGGTAAATCTCCGGCCCTTGAGAAGCAGCGCGAGAAGCGCCAGCTTGCAGTCGCTCGCACGTTCGGTGAAGTGGGCAAGCTTTGGATCAAAGAAGCGCGAATGGCGGCGAGCACACGCTCCATGCGCAAAGCGATTTTCGATCGCGACATCCTGCCTGCCTGGAAGAGCCGCTTACTGACCGAGATTGCGCCTGACGATCTCCGGCAGCTTTGCACCAAGGTCAAGGATCGTGGGGCTCCGGCGACTGCGATCCATGTCCGAGACATCGTCAAGCAGATCTATGGCTTCGATATTCTTCACGGCGAGAAAATCGCCAATCCAGCCGATGAAGTCGGTCCGGCTTCCATCGCCACTTTCGAGCCGAAAGACCGCGCGCTGTCACCGGCCGAGATCCGCATCATGCTAAAGCAACTTGATCATGTCCCGACGCTGCCGACGATCCGCCTTGGTTTGCGATTGATTCTGCTGACCATGGTACGGAAGAGTGAGTTGCTGGACGCGGTGTGGGACGAAGTCGATTTTGAGAACGCCGTCTGGAGCATCCCAAAAGAGAGGATGAAGCGCTCAAAGCCGCATAATGTGTATCTGTCGCAGCAGTCACTCGACATCTTGATCGCGCTGAAAACCTGCGCTGGCAATTCGCGTTATCTTTTACCGTCGCGTTACGATGCTGACGCGCCGATGTCGCGCGCAACCTTTAACCGGATCACGCAGGCCGTTGTGGAATTGGCAAAGAAAGAAGCCTTGCCGCTCAATCCTTTTACGGTTCACGATCTCCGACGCACGGGCTCTACGCTACTTAATGAACTTGGCTTTAATCGCGATTGGATCGAGAAGTGCCTGGCACATGAGGACAGCAACTCGTCTCGCGGGGTTTATAACAAGGCCGAATACGAGCAACAGCGTCGTCATATGTTGCAGGAGTGGGCTGACTTGGTCGATGCTTGGGCCAACGGACAGAACCGAATTCCCACCATCTATCCGCGGTCCATGCAAATGATGGCGCCGCAGCTTAGCCTCTAACAGGCCGGGTTTTGCGCAGTTTCACGTCCGGACCTGTGACGCGTATGGTTTCAGCTTTGGTCGACGAGCGTTGGCATTCTTCTAGCCACGCTTCTACTTCGGCAAGGTCCCAAACCACACAACGTGGCGTGAGATAAAATCGGCGCGGAAACTCACCACGCTGCTCCATTTCATAGATCGTGGTGTCTGCTAAAGGCACGATCTTGCGCAACTCAGGTTTTCGGATTGCCTGCTTAAAGGGTAAAATTGCGGGTGGCACAAATCGACGGAAGGGTTCGATGTTAGGCGGCTTCACTTTTTGCGAATGATTATGGACGTGATCAGCCGATAGATCGTTCGGCTGAAGGGTTACCTCTGTTTTTACATTCTTCGCCATATAGTCTCTCCGTTCAAAGCTTCTTCGACTTGAAGCCACTTGCTGAACGAAAGGGAAGGCATGCACTGCACCCGTGCGGGTATGGGCGCTCATGGCGTAGAAATGGGAGGGTTTCGTCTATCGCTGCTTATTCATAAGTGATGCTGCTCGAGGAGGAGAGCGGTTTCCATTTGTTTTGGATCCTCCGGAGCGAGACACATTACAAAATTCACGAGGCGGCAAGACCTAGATCGCAAAAAAACTTCGATCATTGGCGCGTTTTATCTACGAGACATCAAGTGGAAAGATCACTGCTCTCGATGAGCTTTGTCAAAGAGCAAAGCGCATTGTTTCATAAACCGAAGATGATGGGTGAATCCTGTTAATCTTTTTTGGAGGATTTCGCATCGATGGTCTTGACGCTGACCTTAGAGATAGAATTTTTGTGAGGTTGCGAGTTCTGA
>JAATEW010000012.1 GCA_015655535.1 Hyphomicrobiales bacterium
CATGCACAAGAAGGGCAAGCAGGACGCCGTGCGCTCGAAGGTGTTCTCGAAGCTCGCGCGTGAAATCACCGTCGCGGCCAAGATGGGCCTGCCCGACCCCAACATGAACCCGCGCCTGCGCGCCGCCGTGCTGGCGGCCCGGGCCGAGAACATGCCCAAGGACAACATCGAGCGCGCCATCAAGAAGGCCGCCGGGGGCGAGGGTGAGAACTACGACGAGGTGCGCTACGAGGGCTACGCGCCGGGCGGCGTCGCCGTCATCATCGAAGCCTTGACCGACAATCGCAACCGGACGGCCGGCGAAGTCCGCTCCGCCTTCACCAAGGCCGGCGGCGCCTTGGCCGAGACGGGCGCGGTCTCCTTCATGTTCGATCATGTCGGCGTGATCGAGTTCAATGCCAAGGTCGCCACCGAAGACGCGATGATGGAAGCCGCGATCGAGGCCGGCGCGAATGACGTCGTGACGACCGAGGACGGCCATGAAATCGTGACTTCGCTCGAAACCATGCGCGATGTGGCGCAGGTGCTGGAGTCGAAGTTCGGCGAACCCCGCAAGGTGGGTTTGGTGTGGCGGCCGCAGAATACGATCGCGGTCGAAGACGAAGCGGGCGAGAAGATCTTGAAGCTCGTCGGCGTGCTCGAAGACAATGACGACGTGCAGAACGTCTATGCCAATTTCGAGATTTCCGACGCGCTGATGGCGAAGCTGAGCGGGTAATCTTCACCGCCGCTCGCCTTAGCCATGTTTCTTCATCGGCGAATTTCCTTGAAATGTACGCCTATGCGGCGTACATTTAAGCCAAGGAGTTTGAAACGATGGCTCAAAATGCAAAAACCACCCGCGTTCACGCCCGAATTGCGCCAGCAGTGCTCGAAGCGGTCAAGCGCGCGGCCGAGTTGCAAGGCCGCAGCGTCAGCGATTTCATCGTCGCGGCCGCGCAGGAGGCCGCCCATCGGACGATCGAGGAGGCCGAGATCATTCGCCTGTCCGTCGAAGATCAGCGCCTGTTTGCCGAAGCTCTGCTTCATCCGCCGGCCCCGAACGATGCCCTCTCTCGGGCCGCACGGCTTCATGCCGAAAATGTCGAGATCAGGTGACGCGCTTTTATTCCGAACAACTCGGAACGCACGACCGTAAATCCTTTGCCAGTGGTAATGACCGGATCGACAGCTATTTCCGCGACACGGTTTCCCAGGACATAAGGCGCAATTATGCCGCTTGCTATGTCCTGGTCGAAAGAGAGAACTTGAGAATCGCGGGTTTCTACACGCTCTCCGCAACGAACATTCCGCTGACCGATATTCCACAAGAACTTTCGAAAAAACTTCAGCGCTATCCCATGGTACCAGCCGTCCTGATTGGCTGGCTCGGCCGCGATCTCGCTTTCCGAAGACAAGGCATCTGTCCCCTGCTTTTGCAGGATGCGATCATCCGCGTCTCAAAATCCAATATCGGCGCCTTCGCGATTTGCGCAGACGCGATCGATGAAGCCTCCGCAGCCTTTTATCGGGAACATCTTTTCACACCTTTTGCCAGCCGCGCGGGTTCGTTGTTCCTGCCGATGAAGACGGCGCTCAGGAATCTATGAGCCGCCCACTTTGTTATGCGCGTCCGGGTTCGTTTATGGTTTGCTTCTGGTCATCAAGCCCGTGCATGGCGCGCTTTTTCTTCAACGCCTGAAGAAAGCGGATAGGCGGCCTCAACGATATAAGGCCCGCCGCCGACCGAATCGCGCGACGAAAACAGCACGAACCGCTCCGCCTCGAAGCTGCGGGAGAAAAACCCGCCGCGCATCGCGAGATAATCCGCCACGGCCAAAGTCGAGGCGCCACGCAGCCGTGCCAGCGTCACATGCGGGGTGAATTTGCGCGGCTCCGGCGGAATGCCTATGCGCCGCATCAGGCGTTCCTGTTCGGCCTGCAATTCGACGAGCGGCTGCGAGGGCTTTGCCCTAGCAACGATCGCACGGGGGCGATCCCCCCCAAAGGAGCCCAATTCTTCGAGCCTGACCGTAAAGGCCGGACGCCGCACGGTCTCGAGCAGGGCCGCGACGTCATAAGCGGTCTTGTCGTCTATATCGCCGATGAAGCGCAAAGTGAGATGATAATTCTCGACATCGATCCAGCGCGCTCCGGAGAGGCCGCCGCGCAACAGGGCAAGATCCGTTGCGAGATCGAAGGGAATTTCGAGGCCGGTGAAGAGACGGGGCATGATACCCTCCTCGGCGTCTGGAGCTGCGAAGATCGAGAAAATGCGCTGAAAATCAGCTCCGCTTCGAGAGGTTTTTGATGAAGTCCTCGACGCAGGGAAGCATGTTTTCGACGATCTTTTCGACACCCTCGCGATTCGGATGCAAACCATCCGATAGCTGCAATGTGGGGTTGTTCATGACATCCTTAAGAAAGAAGGGATAGAGCGGCGCATCATACTTGTGGGCAAGATCCGCATAGATCCCATCGAAGGCCTCTTGATACTCGACGCCCAGGCTCGGCGAGGCCAGCATGCCGGCGATCAGGACCGGGATCTTGCGGCTCTTGAGCTTGCCGAGAATCGTATCGAGCGTACCGCGCGTCAGCTTGGGATCGAAGCCACGCAGCATGTCATTCGCGCCCAATTCGAGGATGGCGGCGTCGGCTCCCTCGGCAAAGGTCCAATCGAAGCGGGCGAGCCCGTCTTCGGCCGTTTCGCCGGAAACCCCGGCGTTCACCACCTTGACGTCGAACCCCTTGACCCGCAGCACCTTTTCGAGCACGGCCGGAAAAGCATCGCCTTCCGGCAGCCAATAACCTGCAATAAGGCTGTCGCCGAAGGCGATGATTTTCACCGGCGTCGAGGCATTGAGGCGGCCCGGGAAAAGCAGAGCTGAAAGAGCAAACGCCAAGCTCGATTGGAGGAATTGGCGGCGGTGCCCATATACGACCGGCTGCGGCTCTGCCCTAGAAGCGGCCCGATCGCAGGCTAGACAGTCGCCAGATAGTGATTTGGGAATGAATCTGTGATCGAACTTGACGATGTGCATTTAAGCCTCGGCCGGGGGGCTGCCCATGTTTATATATTGAAGGGCATCACCCTGCATATAGGGCGCGGCGAAACGATCGGCCTCGTCGGGCCGTCCGGCTCCGGCAAATCCACATTGCTCATGGCGATCGCCGGGTTGGAACGGCCGGATCGCGGCAAGATCACGGTCGACGGCACCGATTTGTCACGGCTCGACGAAGACGCGCTGGCGCGTTTTCGCGGCGCCCGGATCGGCATCGTCTTCCAGTCCTTCCATCTGATCCCGACGATGACGGCGCTTGAAAATGTCGCCATTCCGCTCGAATTCGCCGGCGTCAAGGATGCCTTCGAGAGAGCCGCGGCGGAGCTTGAAAGCGTCGGTCTCGGCACCAGGCTCACGCATTATCCGGCGCAGCTTTCGGGCGGCGAGCAGCAGCGCGTCGCGCTGGCTCGGGCGCTCGCGCCATCGCCCGCCATTCTCGTCGCCGACGAGCCGACCGGCAATCTCGATGAGGCGACGGGCGAAAGCATCGTCGATCTCATGTTCGCGCTAAAGCGGCGACGCGACGCGACTCTCGTGCTCGTCACGCATGATCTCGGCCTTGCCGCGAAATGCGACCGCACGATCAAGCTCCGCTCCGGCCAGATCGAGGCTTTGCCTCAATCCGCCCCGGAGCTGACGGCCTGACCCATGACAAGCGCCGCATTCGTCTCAGATCGTCACGCCCTTGGAAGCTTCGTTCAAAGGGCCCTGATAGAGGACATTGCCATTTTTCTTCTCGCTGAAGATGATCTGAGCATCCTGTGGAGCGCCTTCCGTCAAAGCGCGGCGGGCCACATGTTTGATGGCGCTCACAGCTTCCTTTTCATTCGTCCAATTGCGTTCCTCGCGATGTTTGTGCGCCGGAATCTCATAGACATAAAAGGGCACATGTCCCTCCTCACGTTCGATCGAGTTGAAATCTATAATAAGTGCGTTAGTGCGTATTCTCTCCCAACACATTTTGGCTTGCCCGAGTTTGGACACACCTAATGCGCAAGCCGGGCAAGCCCAACTTACGCGGAAGAAGGAAAGTGGGCTCAATCATTGAGCATAATCACACCAACTTATTGAATCCACTTCCTAGAGCGTCGAACGCTCATACCGAATCGGTCGTGCTCATAAGTCATTTTAATCGCATCGGATTGGTCCGAAAACCGCTTCGCACTTTTCGGTCCGACGCTCTAGATTTTGCCGCCTTTGGGAGCGCCATAGCCATTCTCGCGGAATAGCTTTTGACCGTCTTCGCTCAAGATGAAGTTCAAGAATGCGGCTGCGTCTTTGGGGTTCTTGGCGTTCTTCAAGACGGCCGCGTAGAAGACCATGGGCTGCGGCTTGACCTCTTGCGGCTTCCCGCTCTTGTCCGGCAGGGGGAATGCGACTTTGTCGTACCACTCCGGCGCCCAGGCGGGGTTGCTGAGATTTATCTCGGCGGGCAGGCTGATAAAGGGAAGATGGCCGGAGATGGCCGCGCTCTCATACCCCGAGCTCGCGTCGATCTGACCGGCCTCAAGACACGTGAAGTCC
>JAATEW010000419.1 GCA_015655535.1 Hyphomicrobiales bacterium
TGGCGGCCGGAGCCAGAAATACTCAAGCCTCTCGTCCGTGCATTGGAGGGACCACGCGGAAAATAGCCATTTGTGTCTCTAAGAACACTGTTTAGGTCGAGGAAATTGCTTCCGGTTAAGTGTTATCGAAACATGAACTGGCAAAGATAGGTTAAAAGCGGCTTTAAACTAGCGGAATTTCAATGACATACGTGTTCGTAGTTTCATCCTGTACGGCGCGCCAATAAATTCAACCCGTTCGTCAGAACAGGCACCAAATTTTCACGCATTTTTATCGTGCTTGGGCAGAGGTTCGTCGTCGAACAAAATGCGGTTCGCCGCGCCATCGAGATCGTCGAATTGGCCGTGCTTCAACGCCCAAAGAAAGATGAGCAAACCGCTGGCGCCGAGGAAAAGGCTAGCGGCGATAAGGTAGACGATGACGGTCATGCCTGACGCTCCCGGCTGAGCCGCAGGCTGTTGAGGATGACCATCAAAGACGAGCCGGACATGGCCGCCGCCGCGAGCCAAGGCGTGACATAGCCCGTCACAGCAAGCGGGACCATCACGAGATTATAGGCAATCGAGAGCGCGATATTTTCCTTGATGAGATGCCGCGCGGCCTTGGCCGTCGCGAGCACGGTCGTGATGGGGCGTAGATTATTGCCTTGAAAGACCACATCCGCGATCGTCTGGCTGAGGTCGGCCGCCGTCGAAGGCGACATGGAGACCGATGCCGCCGCAAGCGCCGGACCATCGTTCAGACCGTCGCCGACCATCAGCACGTCTCGGCCGCTCGCTTGAAAACCGGTGAGTTTCGCCGCTTTCGAAACCGGGCTCAATTCGGCTTCATAATGCGCGATACCGGCGCGCTCCGCTATGGCGCGAACCGGTTCGGCACGGTCGCCCGAAAAGAGAAACAGCGGATAGTTTTTTTCGGCAAGCCGCGAGAGCACATCAGCGGCGTCGTTGCGCAACGTCTCCTCGAAGCGGAAGCGGATTGGTGCAGTGCCCGGCTGAGAGAACCAAAGCTCCGGCGTATGGGAGTCGTCTCCCGCCGCGCCGCAGAAAGCGCGGCTGCCGACGCGAAACTCCCCTTGCGGCCCACGCCATCGCAGGCCCGCGCCCGCGACTTCGGCAACGCCATCAGCCGGCCGCACGGAAGGCGCGGCGGCGACCAGCGCACGGGCGAGAGGATGGCGGCTCGCGGCGCAAAGCGCGGCGGCCTTGGCGAGATCATCCGCGTCCCAGCACGGTTCCGAGCGCAGACGAAGGTTCGGCTCCGTGAGCGTCCCCGTCTTGTCGAAGACGATCGTATCGACGCAGGCCAGCCGCTCCAGCGCCGACGGCGATTTGAGCAGGATGCCGCGGCGAAACAAGCGCCCCGTCGCGATGACTTGCACGGCCGGCACGGCCAGTGCCAACGCGCAGGGACATGTAATGATGAGAACGGAGGCCGCGATGAGCAGCGCTTGCGGCCAAGCCAAGCCGAGCGCGAGCCACCAGACGAGAAATGTCGCCAACGCCGCGATATGCACGACCGGCGCATAAAGCCGTGCGACTTTGTCGGCGAGCGCGACGAAGCGGCCGCGTCCATGTTCCGCCGCCTCGATCAGGCGGACGCATTCGGCAAGAAGCGTCGCCTCGCCCGTCGCCGTCACAAGGATTGTCAGAGGACTGTCGAGATTGATGCTGCCGGAGAAGACTTTCGCGCCGGGCTCGATAGCCGCAGGCAGGCTTTCGCCGGTCACGAGCGACGCGTCTATGGAGGAGCGCCCGCTTTCGACGATGCCATCGACGCCGATCCGCTCGCCTATGCCGACGAGCACGCGCTCGCCGGTGCGAACGCTCTCTTGCGCGCGCCGCTCAATGGTGCCGTCCCCGCGCAGCACAGCGACGTCGATGACGCGAAGCGCGAGCAATTGTTCCGCCGCCTCCCGCGCCTTGCCCCGTGCGCGCTGATCGAGCACGCGGCCGATCAGCAGGAAGAACAAAAGCATCGCTGCCGAATCGAAATAAGTATGCGCGCCGCCGCGGATCGTCTCGATAAGGCTCATGCCCGTCACCAGCAGAACGCCGATCGAGATCGGCACGTCCATATTGGCGCGGCCATGCGAGAGTGCGTTCAGAGCCGACTGGAAGAAGGGCCGCCCCGCGTAAGCAATGGCAGGCAGCGCGATAATCGCGGAGACCCAATGCAACAAGGATCGCGTGGCCTCGCCCATGCCTTGGCTGAAGCCGACCCAAATGCCGATGGCAAGCAGCATCAGATTTCCGGCGGCGAATCCGGCAACCGCGAGCGCCTTGATGAGCGTCTGAGCACTGCGGTCACTCGCAGCTTTCACGGAGGCTGGATCATAGGGCGCGAGCCGATAGCCGAGCCGCTCGATCGAGGCGAGCACATCCTCGATTTTGGCGGATTGCGCGTGCCATTTAAGGCGCAAGCGCCGCGTCGTCATATTGACGCGGCCTTGGGCGATGCCTTCCTGCGCGGCCAAAACGGATTCGATCAGCCAGACGCAGGCGCCGCATTGAATCCCATCAACCATCAGATTGAGCTCACTCTGCCCGTCGCTATCGTTTCTGATGTAGGCCTGGATGTTCGAAAGCGCGCTGGCCTCCGGCTTCAGCGCGGGTTGCGCGGCATCGAGCACGCGTCTTTCGTAATAGAGGCCGAGGCCCATACCTTGGATAAAGCCGAAGGCCGCCTCGCAACCGGCGCAGCAAAAGCGTGCGTCAGGCGGCACAGGCAGGCCGCAATGCGCGCAAGCACACGCCGCATCGGCATGCGGCGGCGCGACGCGCATATTCATTGAACGACGACCCGGCGCGTTGCGCGATATGTGACCTCGCCGACGCTGGCGGTAAGGCCCA
>JAATEW010000444.1 GCA_015655535.1 Hyphomicrobiales bacterium
AGATCGAATGCGGACGGCTCTGGGAAGGCGACATGATGCGCATCGTCGTCGCCGACGAAATCTCGCCTGATTCCTGCAGGCTTTGGGACATCAAGTCGAACGACAAGCTCGATAAGGACCGCTTCCGCCGCGACCTCGGCGGCCTGGTAGAAGCCTATACGGAAGTCGCCCGGCGTCTCGGCATCCTGCAGGAAAACGAGCAGCCCCGCGCGACGGGACCAAAGCTGGTGCAGTGAGCCAAGCTACGTCATCGGAATTCAAACGGAGGCTTCGGCCTCCGTTTTGTTTTTAAAAGAGGCGCACATAAATAATGTGCAAAAGGTCTATTCGAACTGATGCCAAGCGTCGGATTTTGCCATTCAACTCTTGGCGGCTAGTGTGGCGAGCGGCCCGCTTTGTTGGTCAATGACGATCCTTCGGATCGCTGCCGAAGGCGGTCGCACACAGATAAGTTTACGCAATCTGCGTGAACTTGATTGCGAAGCGATCATTGACAGAAGCGATGCCGACTCGCCGATAATGGCCGCCGTTAGATGAATGGCTCAAACTATGAATAACGAGCTGCGAGCCAGCAACTGAAGAGACCCGCATGAAAGCCCGTGTCATCGTGACCTTGAAGGAAGGCATCTTGGATCCGCCAGGCAAGGCGATCGAAGGCGCGCTCAAATCCATGGATCTGCCGGGCGTCGCAAGCGTGCGGCAAGGCAAGATTTTCGATATCGAGCTGACTGAAGCCGATAGCGCGAAAGCCGAGGCGCTTTTGAAAGACGCCTGCGAGAAGCTGCTCGCCAATCTTGTGGTCGAAGATTTCCGCATAGAGAGACTTTGATGCAGGCTTGCGTCATTCAATTCCCCGGCTCCAATCGCGACGGCGACGTTATGCGCGCGCTGGAACAGGCGAGCGGCAAACTGCCCGTGCGGCTCTGGCATACGGAGACGGCGCTGCCGCAAGGCACGGATCTCGTTGTCCTGCCGGGCGGATTTTCCTATGGCGATTATCTGCGTTGCGGCGCGATCGCGGCGCGGGCGCCGATCATGGATGCCGTGCGTGCGCATGCCGCGAGGGGCGGCCTTGTGCTCGGCATTTGCAATGGCTTTCAGATCCTCGTCGAAAGCGGGCTTCTGCCCGGCGTGCTGATGCGCAACGCCAATCTGCGCTTCGTCTCGAAGCTCCAACATATTTCGGTCGTCCGGGACGACACGCCCTTCACCTCGCATTATCACAAGGGTCAGCCGATCAAGGTCGTGATCGCGCATGGCGAAGGCAATTATACCGCCGACACAGACACCATCGCGCGGCTCGAAGGCGAAGGCCTAGTCGCTTTCCGCTATTGCGATGCCAATGGGCATATCGGCGCGGCCAATCCGAACGGCTCGATAAACGACATAGCCGGAATCTATTCGCCCGGCCTCAATGTGCTCGGCCTCATGCCGCATCCGGAGAATCTCGTCGATCACGTGGTCGGTGGCATCGACGGGCGCGGACTGTTCGAAAGCCTTGCTTCCTTCCACAGCACGCAGGTCGAGTTAGCTCAGTCTTGATATAGTTATCTTAAAGTGATAACTACCTAACGTGATAGAGCCACGTGACCCCACGCTCGATGCGCTTCTCGATCTCGACGGGCAAGTGCTCGTCGTCGATCCGAAAGGCGCTTACTGGGTTCGCTTCATCGTAACTCGGGTTGTCGTATCGGCAGACAAGCCGCACGGCCTCGATTATTCGCTGACGCTACATGGGTCGGACGGCGGGCGGCTTGTCGGCTTTGATAATGCTCATCCGGTGGCGAAGCAAAAGCGTGGCGATCCGCAAGACCATCGCCATCGGCTGCGGACGATCAAGGCCTATGAATATAAGGACGCAGCAACTCTGCTCGCCGATTTCTGGCATACGGTCGATGCTGTGTTGCGCGAAAAAGGAGTGATCCCATGACGACCTTGAAAGTCGGCATTGCCAGCTACGAAGATATGAAGGCCCGCACCATGGCCGTCGCCCGTGACGAACAACGCATCGCGTCCGGCGAACCGAAGGTCTGGTTCACCTCGACGGAATCCTTTGCCAAGGTTTTATCGGCGGGCAACCGCGCCTTGCTGAAAACCATCGCTGAAAAGACGCCTGGTTCGCTCGACGAATTGGCGCAAATGACCGGCCGTGCGAAATCGAACCTGTCGCGAACCCTGAAGACGATGGCTGGCTATGGGCTCGTCCGCCTTGAGAAGGACGAGCGTGGCCGGATCACACCAAAAGTGACCCATGACCGGGTGGAGCTGGATCTACCGCTGACCCAATCCCGGAAGGCCGGCTGACCGTCGCCTCTCGAAAGACATTCGCTTGAAGGACCCATCATTGCCCGCGGAACCAACCATCACACCCGATCTCGTCGCCTCGCATGGCCTGAAGCCCGACGAATATGAGCGGTTCAAGACCCTCATCGGCCGCGAGCCGAGCTTCACCGAGCTCGGCATCGTCTCGGCCATGTGGAACGAGCATTGTTCCTATAAGTCCTCGCGCCTGCAC
>JAATEW010000255.1 GCA_015655535.1 Hyphomicrobiales bacterium
CCAACCGAGCGAGGGAACGGCAATGCTATTGTCACCCGCGGCAAGCTTGTTCATCGCCTCGGTCATGTCGGCCAGAGGCGCCGTGATCCATGCCTTCAACCAGCGTCCGATGAGAAGGCCGAAGCCAAGCGTCACGAGGGCAATCGCGACAAGGGCAAGATAGAGCCCGTTGGTCGTCCAATCTTGGGCTTTCTGAATCCCTTGCGACCATGTCGCAACCTTGGCTTTTGCCTCGGCCCCAGCGTCGCGGAAGTTGCGGCGCAAGTCGCCAGCGCGTTCCGACTTTGTCAGTTCCACGGCCTTGCCGATCGTCTGCGGATCCCGGGAGAATTGTATCTGTTGGTCGCTCACGTCATGCTGGTAAGCGGCGACAGCGGCACTGATCTTGTCTATGCCAGCTTGAATATCCGCCTGGCCGGCAGCCGCTGTTCGTGCCGCATTCAAAGCATCCACGCCGGTTTTAACGGCATTCTCGTAAGAGGTGACGAAGCGGGGATTCTGCGTGATCACGAAGCCGCGCGAACTTGCGATCATATCCTCGGCAGCCGCGAAGCTTCTCTCGAGTTCCGCGCGCGCCACATAAGATTGCGCGCTCGCATCCGTCATCTTATCGAGTTCTCTGAAGGCGAAGAACAGAGCCACCTCGATAACGCCGATCACGACGAGAATAATCTTGCCGCCGACGGAGATCTTACCGGCAATATTTAGGTTGCTGAACCGCATGTTGCCCTCGTGGAAAACACGCGCCGATCGCTTCCGCGAATTGGCGCGCGTCACTACTTCTGGAGGGGGAGTTCAGAACCAAGCCGGCTGACAGAATGATTGCCCTCAAACCTTCTCGAATCAGATAGCGCGCAGCCCTTTTCCCCATCCCAGGGGTAAATACGTACGGTGAAACACTAAATAAACCGTCAACGTTTGTGACCGGCGCGTGTCGGACAGGCTCGAAAGGCGATTTCGTTTCGCGAAGTCTTAGAGCGGGATGAGCAAAAGTGTAAACGGTTTTGCGACGCAATCAAATTCATGCAGATTGCGTAAACTTATATGCCTATCCCGCTCTAACTTATTGAATCCATCGCGTTCATGATTTTGGACCGATTCAGTCCAAAATCATCGTGATCTAGGGACGGAGATAGGACCAGCCCTGTTCCTGAAGTTCGGCGATATGAACGACGCCGGCCGGCACGTCGACGGCTTCGGCGATTTGCAAAATCTCCTTTCCCTCGGCGGCGGCCATGGCGCGGCGCGAATTCTGGCAGGCCGAAAACCGGACGAAAGGATAACGCTGACTTATGTCGGCAATGCGCGATTTCACCGGCGACGTATCGGCCCGCATCATTACATAGCCCGATCCGAAGGCGGTGAGATCCATAAGGACGCTCTCGCCCGTGCCTTCATAATGCCTGGCGATATTTTCAATATTGCCCAGAGCCAAATTCATCAGCGCCGGATCGCTGACGCTGACCTGAAGCACGATACGGTGTTGCCGCCGGTCGCCGGCGGTTTGAGCCCGCGCCGAACCGGTCAACGCCAGAAGTGCAGCCGCGCCGAAGCGTCCGAAAATGCGCCTGTCCATATTTCGTCCCTCGTAGCATTCGCAGGGGTGTCCGCGGCACTTCGCGCCGGAACGGGCAGAACTCATCTATCCGCAGGCGCCGGCCTCACTCATCAGCTTCGCCCTCGCCTTCGCATTGCGGACAGTCCTCGCTGGCCTCGCCGAGCACACTGCCGATGGCGCCTAAGAACTTTTCTTTGGTCGTCTCTATCTCGCCAGCGGCCACCATTTCGGCGGCCGCCGCGTAGGCCTTGCTCACGGCCTCGGGATCGCCATTGTCGAGATAGACGCCCTTGTGGACGTCGCATTCCGAAATGGCTTCATGCTCGATCAAAACCTGCCGTGCCTTGCTCTCAAGTTCGTCCAATGTCATCTCCTCTTTGTTCCGCATATATCCAAGCAAAAGCCATGCACATAGACTGACACGGCTCGATCCTAAAGGTTTTTAGGGCGTTGTGGTGCGGGCGAGGAATGCGACAATGACCGAATTGCGATAGAATGGCAATTAAGAGGGCGCTTGTCCCTTTGAAGAATAAAGAGAATTTCATCTCGGTTCGCACCCCTGACATGGACTGTGCGATGACAAATGAGTTCGACCTCACCCGCTTCGTCGATGCCCAGAAGCCCGTCTTTGAGACGGCAATCGCCGAACTGCGCGCCGGCCGGAAGCGAACGCATTGGAGGTGGTTCATCTTCCCTCAACTGGGCGCACTCGGACGGTCCGAGACCGCGAAGCTCTACGGGCTCCGATCAATCCATGAAGCTATGGCCTATTTCCGGCATCCGGCGCTCGGGCCCCGTTTGATTGAGTCGGCCGCCGCTGTGCTTGAGAGCCCTGCGGCTTCTTTGCACGATCTCTTCGGTTCGCCCGATGACCTGAAATTCCGATCGTGCATGACGCTCTTCCACGTCACACATCAGAGCGACATTTTCAGATATGCTATCGAGCACCGCTGCGGCGGCCAATTTGACGAGGTGACATTTGGAATCCTCGTATCGCAGGGCTGGGAACGTCATGATTTTCTCCTAAGCTGACCCGGTTTCCTTCAAAAGTTCGAGCCATGCAAAATCAAGTTACGCCCGACGGCATCATTTTCGATACTGATAGCTACAAAGCCTCTCACTTTCTGCAATATCCGCCCGGCACATCATTCGTCTCGTCCTATATCGAGAGCCGCGGCGGCGCTTACACCGATGTGCTGTTCTTCGGGCTCCAAATCTATCTCCAAGCCTATCTGGCAACGCCAGTCACAGCCGACCAGATCGCGGCTGCGAAATGGGAATTCGCGGAGCACGGCGAACCCTTCAACGAAGCTGGCTGGCGGCTGATGCTCGAGCGCCATGGCGGCCTGCCGCCGCTCCGCATTCAGGCATTGCGCGAGGGCTCGATCGTCCCGCCCTTGACGCCGCTCGTCCAGGTGACGAACACGGATCCGGATTTCTGGTGGCTGCCCTCTTATATCGAAACGGCGCTGATCCGCGTTTGGTACCCGATCACGGTCGCCTCCCGCTCGCTCGCGATCAAGCAAAATCTCCGCGCCTGGCTTGCCAAAACGTCGGATGATCCAGAAGCGGCGCTGCCGTTCATGCTTCACGACTTCGGTTCGCGCGGTGCCTCAAGCCATGAATCCGCGTCAATCGGCGGCTGCGCGCATTTGGTGAACTTCAGGGGCAGCGATACCGTCGCCGGCATCCGCCTCGCCAGGCGCGTCTACGGCGAACGCATGGCGGCCCTCTCCATTCCGGCGGCCGAACATTCGACCATCACCTCGTGGGGACGCTACAATGAGGAAGCGGCGTTCCAGAACATGATCGATATCTTCGCCAAGCCGGGCGCGACGGTGGCGATGCCCGTCGACAGCTTCGACGTTTACCGGGCAGTGCGAGAAATGATCGGGACCAATCTTAAGGCCAAGATAGAAAGCTCCGGCGCAACGATCGTCATCAGGCCGGATTCAGGCGACCCGACGCAAGTCCCGATCGAGTGCGTCGATATTCTGGCGCAGAAATTCGGATGGTCCGAAAACGGTAAAGGCTATCGCGTGCTTCCGAAATTCATAAAGGTGCTCCAGGGCGATGGCGTCAACGAGCGCTCGATCGAGGCCATTCTCGCCAATCTCGCGGCGCACGGCTATTCGGCCGAAAACATTGCTTTCGGCATGGGCGGAGAGCTTTTGCAAACAGTCAACCGTGACACGCTCAAGTTCGCGATGAAGGCGAGTGCGATCAAAATCGGCGACGAGCCTTGGCACGACGTCTTTAAGGATCCGATCACCGATCCAGGCAAGGTTTCGAAGAAGGGACGGCTCGCCGTTGTGATGCGCGACGGCCGTGCCACGACGATCCGCGAAGGCGAACTCGGCTTCGACGAGTCGAACCTGCTGGAGGATGTCTATCTGAACGGCAGGCTCGTCCGCGAGCAGAGCTTCGAGGATATCCGGCGCCGTGCCGAATTGAGGCTGTTGCAAATCTGAGAAAGCACTGATTTTACGATGCGAGGGCCAAGAAATACGATTAACGGTTCAAGATGCTTTCTTTCGAGAACGCAACCTGGACGTCCCTGCCTCAGCGCTTCGCGGCACCGCGCCGCTGCCAATCGCATGCGCGCCGTGCTCGTGCTGTGGAGCGCGGTCGCTGGTTTCATGTGATCCAAATACGTATTTTCGAGACTTGTGGACCCAGAAAAGCCAGTCCCGTAATAGTCGATCATAGCGCTACTGGCGCTCTGCAGCACATCTCCGCCACCGCTGACCGATTCGATTTCTTCCGGCAACAATTCGCGGATCGTCTCTGACTGTTTGAGATGCGTCATCTCGCTTCTCCTTGAAAAACCTATGCCGGAAACCTTAGCGGATCACAGATTCGGACTCAGTGCGGAATGGCACGAATGATTCATCGAAGAAAATCCAGATCCGAACCGAGCCAGCCGTGAGCGTGATCCGCATCACCCGTCACGCAGCTCCGTCCCTGCATAATGGCTTCATTAAAATGGAGGTGTGGTGCGGGCGGGGGGACTCGAACCCCCATGGGCTTTCGCCCTACGGATTTTCATACCTTCTACGGCTTTCGCCGCCGCCGTCACCGGCGTTTGTGGTCTGGACTATCCCTTCACCTTAGCCCGCGATCGAAGCCTTAGGCGCTGCCCGTCTAGTCTCTACACCTTCCCTTTCGGGCTTGGCTCGGGATTGCCATCTGACAGGTTTCCCCGACTTTGAGCAGTTCTGCGTCTCGGGTTTCCCGCGAGCGCACTCAATTCCTTCAAGTCCGTTGCGTCTACCGTTCCGCCACGCCCGCGTGACGCCTTCTGTATAAACTTCGAACCGCCCTGCGCCAAGACTGGGTTGTCTCTCGTACCGTATCGCATCCCCGGCCGCGGGCGCCGAACATTGATCGCCGCCGCATCCAGGCTCGTCTTGATGTGTGAGGCATAATATTTCTCGATCATTTCGACACTGGTTCGGCAGTTCTTAGCGATTTGATAGATATCGGCGCCTTCCATCAGGCGAAAGCACACGTACGTGTGTCGCAGGCTATACGCCGTCCGGCGGTTCCCCTCCCGGTCAAACTTCAATCCGATCTCGCCGAGAATAATGTTGAACAGGTCGTGGTGCGTTTTGGGAAACAGCCGATCCGTCGGC